>CALVDT010000064.1 GCA_944326385.1 uncultured Bacteroidales bacterium
ACATTCTGTCCAGTTGAAGATCAACCGCAGGCCAAGGGAAAAACTGAATTTTTCCACCCCGAAAGACGAGTTCTTTAAACTTTTGTTGTAATTTTACTTCGTGTTGCACTTGCTCGTTGACTCTGCCCCAGGAAATACCTATCCTTATATGCCGGAAGACAAATAATTTTTACTAATTTTGCCTGATAAAGCGCTTTTGACAGAAATATATGGCTGAACAGATTATCAATATCCCCGAGTATACCGATGAGAATATCAAGACTCTTGAATGGAACGAACATATACGGAAAAGAGCCGGCATGTATATCGGCAATCTCGGCGGGGGTGCCAACCCCGGTGACGGCATATATGTCCTGCTGAAGGAAATCGTCGACAATTCAGTGGACGAATTCTCATCCGGCTACGGCAAGACCATAAACATAGAAATAGACGGCAAGACTGTCTCGGTCAGGGATTTCGGAAGAGGAATCCCTCTCGATTCCGTAGTCAAGGCCACAAGCAACCTGAACACGGGGGGAAAATTCGACAACAAGGCTTTCAAGAAGTCCGTCGGCTTGAACGGAGTAGGTACAAAAGCTGTAAACGCATTGTCGGAATATTTCTATATAGAGTCTTTCAGAAACGGTGAATCGTCGTTTGCGGAGTATTCGAAAGGGAATCTCACCGGCTCCGGAAAAAAGGCGACGAAAGAGAAAAACGGCACATTGGTAAGGTACGTGGCCGATTCCGAACTGTTCGGGGACTTCGGGTACAATCCGGAATTCGTCGAGACTCTGCTGAAGAATTATTCATATCTGAAGAAAGGGCTTACGCTTACCCTGAACGGGAAGGCCTTCAGTTCAAAGAACGGGCTTCTCGATCTGGTAAACGAGAACATGTCCGAAGAGCCGCTGTATCCGCCAATCCACCTCGAAGGGGAAGACATCGAAGTGGTGCTCACCCACGGGAACAGCTACGGAGAGAATATTTCATCCTTTGTCAACGGGCAGAACACAAGGGACGGAGGCACACATCTGGCTGCCCTCAGGGAAGCCGTGGTCAAGACACTGAAAGAGTTCTACAAAAAAGACTATGCACCTGAAGATATACGGCAAGGCATAACCGGGGCCATAAGCATCGGCATCCAGGAACCCCGCTTCGAATCACAGACCAAGATAAAGCTCGGCTCGACCTACATGTGGGAGGAATCGACGAAGGATGAGGACGGGAACACGGTAATCGAAAGGGGGCCGACCATAAGAAGTTATGTAAATGACTTCATAAAGACCAATCTCGACAATTACCTTCACATCCATAAGGAGACTGCTGCCGCCATACAGGAGAAGATCATCGCATCAGAGCAGGAACGCAAGGAGATTTCCGGAATCCAGAAAAAGACGAGAGAGCGCAGCAAGAAGGCCAACATCTACAACAAGAAACTCAGGGACTGCAGCATACACTACAACGACAAGCTTCCGGCAAGCAAGCAGGAACTTGCCGAAAAGACAAGCATTTTCATCACCGAGGGAGACTCTGCAAGCGGAACCATCACCAAAGTCAGGAATGCCAATACCCAGGCGGTGTTCAGCCTCAGGGGAAAGCCGGTGAACTGCTACAAGGTCAGCAGGAAGAAGGTGGCCGAGAACGAGGAACTGAATCTGCTGATCAACGCTCTCGGAGTGGAAGAGGATATGGCAGACCTCAGATACAACAACATAATCGTGGCGACCGATGCCGATGATGACGGCATGCACATCAGGATGCTTGTACTGACGTTCTTCCTTAAATATTATCCTGAACTGGTCAGACGCGGACATGTGTACATCCTTCAGACCCCGCTGTTCAGGGTCAGGAACAAGAAAGATGTCAGGTACTGCTACAATACGGAAGAAAGGGATGCTGCAGTAAAGGCCCTCAAGACAGGGGTGCAGATCACAAGATTCAAGGGGCTCGGAGAGATATCGGATACCGAGTTCAGGGAGTTCATCGGAGATGACATCCGCCTCGATACGGTAAGTCTGAATGACGAGGAATCCATAGCCGAGCTTCTGGAGTTCTATATGGGGGACAATACCATCGACAGGCAGAACTTCATCAGACAGAACCTCAAGTCAGAGGAAGAACTGGATGACATCAACATCTGATACCGAGTCCCGACTTTCATGAAAAGCTATATATAACATTTGCATATGTGGAGAAAATTTTGCGGATTCCTGTTGAAAGCCCTCGGCTGGACAGCCGACAGCTGTCCTGTGCCTGAGGACAAGTGCCTGATCCTCGGTGTTCCGCACACCTCGATATGGGATTTTGTCATATCTTACCTTTATTATACATCTGTAGGAGGCAAGGCATATGTGATGATAAAGAAGGATTTCTTCCGTGGACCTCTGGGCTGGCTTCTAAGAAAACTCGGAGGTCTGCCGGTAGACAGGAAGAATGCCACAAGCCTCGTGCTTAGCGTAATCCACGAAATGAACAAGGCGGACAGGCTTCATCTTGCCATTGCCCCGGAAGGGACCCGCAAGCCGGTGAAAAGATGGAAGACAGGTTTCCATACCATAGCCAGAGAGACAGGCGTACCGGTATATCTCGGATATTTCGACTGGGGGACAAAACATGTCGGCCGCGGAGAGAAAGTGGAACTTACGGATGATGCCAAAGCCGATATGCAGAGAATCCAGGAGATTTACGAAGGCATGCATCTGACAGGCAAGCATCCTGAAGGCTACATAACCCGCTGAAACGTCTGAATACAAGGATATAAATTCCAAGACATGAATTTCATATACAAAAGAATATTCAAGCTCCGCGAAAAGTACATTGACACTCTCGCCAAACTTTATGATTTCGCCACCGTGCTCTACGAAAAGAACAGGATGTCGGTGATGCTGGACTCGGACATGAGCTACACGTACGGAAGTTTCAAGCGCAAATGCGACGAGATTTCCCACCGGCTGTCCCGGTACGGGATCGGGGCCGGGGACAAGGTCGCCATCCTTTCCCAGAACATGCCGAACTGGACCGTGGCCATGTTCTCCCTTGTGCCGTTCGGAAGGGTGTCGGTGCCGATACTCCCCGACTCCTCCGAAAATGAAGTGACAAACATCCTCAACCACTCAGGCAGCAAGGCAATCTTCATCTCGAAAAGACTTCTTCCGAAGCTGAGCGAGGAGTGCAAGGCCAGGCTGGATCTTGTAATAGACATCGAGACCTTCGAAATAATAAAGAGAAACGATGAAGCTTTCACCTGCGACGGAAAGACCGCTCAGCCCCTCCCGGATGACATAGCAACGATTATCTACACGTCAGGGACCACCGGCAATGCGAAAGGCGTAATGCTCAGCCACCGGAACCTGTGCCAGAACATCATGGCATCACTCCATGCCCACAAATGTTCCGAGAAGGACGTCTGGCTGTCGATACTTCCGATGGCTCATACTTACGAGCTGAGCATAGGAGTCCTCTATCCTATCTTTTCAGGCGCCTGCGTCTATTATATCCAGAAACCGCCGACTCCGACAGTGCTGCTTGCCGCGATGAAGACCGTCCGGCCTACAGTCATGCTGTCAGTGCCGCTGATCATAGAAAAGATCTACAAGAACAGCGTCATCCCTACCATCAGGAGAAGCCGGGTGCTGAGGTGGATGAGGAAACATGCATATACTCTGCTATGCAGACTGATAGGCATGAAGCTGAAAGCCACTTTCGGCGGGAGGCTCAAGTTCTTCGGCATAGGAGGGTCCAAACTGGACATCAAGGTCGAGGAATTCCTGAAAAAGGCTAAATTCCCTTATGCCATCGGATACGGGCTTACCGAGACCGCTCCTCTGATATGCAATGCCGGTGTAAAATACACCAAGCCTGGCTCCACTGGTGTGGCAGCATACGGAGTGACCGTGAAGCTCCTGAATGTAAACCCTGAGACCGGTGAAGGAGAGATCGTCTGCAAGGGCGACAATGTGATGCTCGGATATTACAAGGATCCGGCAAGGACACGTTCCGTGTTCACGGATGACGGATGGTTCAGGACGAACGACCTCGCCACTGTGGATGAAAAGGGCAGGTACTATATAAAAGGCCGGCTGAACAACATGATTCTCGGACCTTCCGGTGAAAATATCTATCCTGAGGAAATAGAGAACGTCATCAACAACATGGACGGGGTGAATGAATCTCTGGTACTTGAACGCGACGGCCGTCTGGTGGCGCTGGTACAGTTCAACGACAACATCATAAACTGGAACCAGGAGGGTGAGGATCAGTTCTTCGAGAAACTGGAAGCACGTAAACAGGCTATCATGAACTATGTGAACCGCCACGTGAACAAGTCTTCGAAGATCAATGACGTCGAAGTCATGAAAGAGCCTTTTGAAAAGACCGCCACACAGAAGATCCGGCGATACAAGTACAGTCGCAAGGAAGACGTGGATTCCAGAAAGGGAAAGTCCAGGAAATAGCATTACTCACTGCTTGTCGCAGCAAACCATCGCTGACCAGTACCGATATCGCAGCAAAAGTGGCAGTGGTCGCAGCAAATAATCCACGACCAGTACCAATATCACAGCAAAAGTGGCAGTGGTCGCAATAGGGGGTGAGAAGACGCGAGGTGAGAAGATGGCACAAAAGAGGACTCCTGCCTCTGTCCTTGGTTGAAAATCATTGGCAGAGGCAGGAGCCGTCTTTGTGAATAGATTAAAATAAGGTTATAGTGTAGTACAAGTGCTGTTATTCAGCCGGGATATACTCGAGATAATAGATATTCACACTGTTCGAAGGAGCATAAATATAAACCGTCACAGCAGACTGTGCACCGATAAGATGCTCCTTGGTAATTTTTGTCAACGTCTCCTTCCCGGCTCCATATCCTGGTGTAGGAGCAAAAGCCTCATAAACATTCACGATTTCAGAACCGTTTTTAAGAATATCTATCTTCACCTTTCTCTCGTCATCGCCGGATGAACCGGAACGGATATAATGCTTGACAGTACCCGGTTTGGTTATCTTGAAGGAAATGTAGTTACCGGTCGGCAATCCTGTAGCAGCATCTACAGGGGAAGAGCCCTGCAACTTGATTCTTCTGTCCGATGCATCCCATACTATATCCTTAGGATCGGATCCGCCTTTGGAGACAAAGAGGACTTCATCGTCTGAATTAACCAATACGGTAGCTGTTTTTCCACCATTTGCATCGCCCTTTTCTGCAATTGAATAGTCTTCTGCAGCGGTAAAGGCTGCCATTATATCCGTCTGCACCTCAATGGCTGTAGGCTCCGATGGAATCTCGGCATCCGGATCATACCCTGCAGGAGTCCATGTGACAGAGAAGAAGTTGATGCCGCCCTCGTCGCTGGTCAGGCTGATGACAGTACCGGACGCTATGGATTCACCGGTCAGATCGAATGTGCGGGTAGTCATGGCTGCATCAGTCGTACCCTTAGGAGGTGCAGGATATCCGTTCTTGCCGGCCTTGGATACATCTGTTTTATATCCTGGACCTGAAGTGTACTCCACACCGCCAATGTATATTGCCACAGGTCTTTCACCGCTGCCACCGGATATTGCTTCATAAGTCAGCGTACCAGGGCCCGGCACCATGATCTGCAGTGCAAGTTGATCAGCATTTCCGCCTCCACCGGTAGAGAATGCATAGGCATCCGCACCGAGAGTGTTCTTTTCGTTCACGAAGGAAGCCTTGTCATTCTTGTTCACACGCACTTTCAGGTTATTGTAGATGTAATCCCTTGAAAGCTTGGCACCGGTTTCAGCCATTCCGGCCACATCGCTGAGATGCTGGAAGTCGGCACTGCCCCACGAAGTCGGCACCGTAGACGAAACGACGGTCTGGGTCTCTGTCTTTTCGAATGTGACAGGATCCGAAAGCTCTGAATTCTCCTTCGACGCGTCGGCTGCCACAGCCTGGACAGTCAGGCGGTATACACCTGTAGCCATATCGGAAAGCGGAAGCTCGAATGAAGCGGCTGCAATCCCTTCATACGGAGTCACGGTAGCGGCAGCCGGCCCGGTGACAGTGACAGTATAAGACGCAGCTCCGGAGACTTCAGACCAGGTCAGGCTGACAGGACCGTCACCTGCTGTAGCCGAAGAAGCCGAAAGGGCGACATCGGCCGGAGTATCAAGGATCTGCGGCCCGACAGTGGTCACGTCTTCAATCCACATCAGGTCGGTAAGGACTATTGGTCCGCAGCCGTAGAGATAGATCAATGTCTGACCTTCTATATCCGGGAATGCTACTCTTCCGCCTTTGGCTTCGACAGTAATGGCGCCTTCCACACTTGCGGATGAACCGTCTGCAGGACCGCAGGCAACCGTAATATGGTCATTGACAGAACCGGAACGGGACTGGGTCGTGGAAATCACCACCGAGCCGGGCTTGTCCACGAGGAATGCGATGGCGCAGTCGGTCGGGACATTGGAAGCTGACAAGGTAGCCTCTGCAGTGAACTCCATACCGTCATCGGTAACCCTTATCGGATTGTCAGTAACGAAGAACTCGAGATTTCCTCTGACTGTGCTTTCCTCTATCTCGTCATAGAAAACAGCTACATCCGTAAGATCCCATGCATGGTCATATTCTACCGGAGTCAGCGGATCAGGTGTCTCAGGCACATACTCCACAAGCCATCTCGGGTCACCGGCTCCTGCGTCAAGGATCAGCGCGCTTTCAGGCTTGATGTTGAAAAGCCCCCTTTCGGCATTCTCGCAAGGGTCGGAAGTAAGGACTGCCCCGCCTCCTGCTATTGCAGCACTCTGGGCAAGGCTGCCTGTACCATCCTTGTTGACCTGGCTTTCACCGCTTCCTTCAGGTGCCCATGCAGTCTCCCCTATCTTGTAGAAGAAGTTCTTCGACACCGATGGCGAAGCATCGGTCTTGGCAGATACAATGGCAAGGTCTATGGACATGAAGAGATTTTCAGTTATCTTGAATGTCCCGACTTCCGCCTGGAAATGGAAAATGCCGTTTGCATTCGAGTCGCCGGGATTTCCGGCCTTGTAGACTGTATTGTTCGCGAAGTCGAAATTCAGGTCGCCGTTGTCTACACGGAACATGGACCTTCCTATATTCGAGAATGTGGAATTCCTTACAGTCATGGATTCTATGCTCTTGGAGCCTCTTATATCGAAGGTATGCTGTCCGGTAGACATGTCATCGAAGGTACAGCCGTCGTACAGGATCTTTTCGAAGATGATGGAATTGTCCTTCGTACAGTAAAGGGCGGATTTGGCATAGCCGGTGAGGTTGCAGTTTATCACTTCAACAGTCACCTTCTCCTCGTCCGGGTATGCTGCGGCTATGCTTATGCAGTCACTGCAGCTGCCGGTCCCCTGAAGATCCAGAGCCTCAAGTCTTATATGGCTGGCACCGAGAGTGGTTTCAGAAGATGGCTTGAGATTGAATTTGCCTATGATGAGAGGTGACTCGCCGGATTCGCTCTGGTCTCCGAAAATCACTACGGGACCATTGACCTCCACTTCACCTGTCTCATACGGAGTTTCCATGTTGACAAGTTTGATCTGCCTTGGCTCTACCTCCGTGACGGAAGGGTCTACGGCGGCAGCCTCGGCTATGGCATTCTTCAGTTCCTCAGCCGTGCTGACCTCCACTGCATCCGACCAGTCAGGGCGTGTCCATGCCACGACCTCACCGCGGTTCGCACTTCCGTAATGCACTGCAAAATTATAGAGAGTGGATGACTGGAGCGGAGCTTCGGCAGTTCCGGCAGTGAAGGACATTGCTTCCGTAACCTCTGTCCCCTCAGGGAATACATAGTCATAGTAAGCCTTGGTATCCCCTTCTATCGGACTCGGAGTAACACGTATGCGGTCCACTTCGACATCATTCTCAGGCATGGTCCAGGAAACGGTGACCGAATTCGGTGTCCTGGCAGTGACAGTCACATTGCTGACTGCCGGCTTCACATCATACGTGGCTATCGGATACGGGAATACGGCCCATTTCGAATCATCGATGGCTTTTGTGCCTTCTGCAGTCAGCCCCTGAGCCTTCACCCTTGCGAAATAGAACTTGTCCATCTGGAGCGTAAGCTTCTTCGTAGTGGTGGAACCGCTTTCCGAGGCTGGCACTATCAGCTCCTCGGGGGACACGATTTCATCAGGTATCCTGTTCGCCTCATCGGCAAAGACTTCCTCCGGAAGAGCTTCCTCATTGTCGCTCTGATATATCTCGATCACATACTGGGTCGCGCCTTTTGCATTTGCCCATGTGAATGTCACAGTCTTTCCGTCAGTCCTGTCTATGCTGGCAGAAGTCGTACTCGGTGTAAGACATGCCGGAAGATTGAGCGTCTCCACAAGTTCCACTTCCTCCACGCATCCGGTGAAGACCGGAAGGAGGAAGAGGGAAAGGCAGCATGTCAATATTGTATATATCTTCTTCATACGGATAATTTTTTATTTGATCATAGTGTATCAGAATCCATAGTCATTCTTCAATGTATTCTGGCTGTTCGTGATGGAAGTCTCGAAAATAGGCCACCACTGGCAGACGCGGCCGGAAGGGCCGTCAAGGACAAGACCCGACTGGTCAGGGACATCGAGGAGATTGTCGCTGTCCTCGTCATGGACGTAAAGCAGCACTTTCTTGTCCTCGAAAAGATCGTCAGGGAAGTACTGGGTAGGCTCGCCCTCCGAATTCACGTGCACCTGCCATCCAGAGCCTGCAGGAGGAGTGTCGGAAGACATCGCGTCCACTTCGTCAGGATTGAGACCGTACATCTCAATAGTGGTCACTCCGTGGCTGTCGGTGCCGTATCTGTACCAGAGATAACGTCCCTGATAAGTGGTATTTGTCTTGACAGCCTGAAGTTCGGTCTCTGTATCGCGGAGTTTCTTGTCAAGAAGATTCCAGCGGATAAGATCCCCCTTGCGAAGGAACTCGCCCACGAATTCGAGACCTCTCTGATTTACGATTTCATTGAAGAATTCTTCACCCTGGGCCAGAGCATCCACGTATGCAGCCTTTGAGACATTGTCCCTGTACGCTCTCTCCATCACCCGTTTCAGCCATGCCCTGGCATTTGCGAACTCTTCCCCGCCCAACTCGTTTGCGATTTCGGCGGCCATGAGCAGGATATCGGAATATCTCATGTAAACAGGTTTCACACCGTCATCGTTTCCTCCGGTATATGGGGAAGTCTCCATCCATTCAAAACGGTATTTCCCGAAATACCAGTTCTCGAAACCGGCAGGATAAGGCTCCGCAATCCCGTCACCGTCAGGGTCTTCCCAGACATAGTTTGCACAGCTGATATCCCTGCGGACATCGTCTTCATCATATTTCCAGTACAAGGTAGGGACCGGACCGGCCTGGCCTCCCCTGTTGGAATCCGTAGGGGAATACTGCGTCCTGCCTTCATTCCTGATGGCGAAGGTATAGTTCCAGCGGCCGCGCGAACTGCTGAACGGAATCACCCATATCACTTCCTTGCCGGCCGTCATGTCCATATTGTTCACTCCTCTCCAGAGTTCCTCATAGTCCATGAGTTCGAGGCCTGAATTCTCTATGACATCCTTAAGGGCTTCCAGAGCCTTCGGATAGAGGACGTCCTTGGAAAGCTCAGGATCGGTGGAAAGCCTGATGGAGCCCATGTTGCCTGTTCCGACCTGTCCTTCATCAGGTCTGAGGGACCAGCCAGAAGCCATGAGGGCAAGTCGGGCATACATGCCTTTGGCAAGGGCAAGACTTGCCCTGTCCGTACTCATGGTAGCGGAGCTCTGAGCCGGCCATGCCATATAATCGAAAGACTCTTCAAGGTCAGCAAGCAGCTGCTTGTAAATCACATCCTTGTCTGACTTGTTCAGATAGATGGTTTCCGGTGTGACAGGAGAGAATCTCGCAGGCACTTCCCCGAAAGCCTTCAGCAGCTCGGCATAAAGGACAGCCCTCATGGTAAGGGCCTCACCGAGCAGGGCAGCCATCTCCGGACGGGTTTCCGGATTGCCGTACCTTCTGATTCCGTCTATGGCAAGATTCGCCCTTTCCACACCTGCAAACAATTCATTGTACGGACCATCGGCCAGATTGAGCTGGGAGTTGTTCACAGTGATGTCATACTGCACTATCTGCGACTTTGCATCCTGTGTATTGGAGATATACCACTCGACATCGGTATTGTAGCCGTACCATGGAAGATAACGGGCGCGATGGGAGTTCGTGTGTCCGAACACCTCGTATATCGAGAACAGCTGATATTCCGTGAGGGTCGGGTCCGAGAACACCTGGGTCTCGTCGAAGGTCGACTGGGATTCAGTGGTCAGATCGCAGGACACCAGCGACATTCCGCAGACAATTCCGGCACTGATAAATATTGATTTGATTATATTCATGACTTTTCAAATTAGGAATTAGAATGTAAGGTTGACTCCGACGACATAACCGATGCTCTTAGGATAAGCCGAGTAGTCTACGCCTGGAGTAAGTGGTGTAGAACGTCTGGTATCCACTTCCGGATCATAGCCTGAATAGTTCGTCAGGCAGAAAAGATTCGTCCCTGTCACATAGATGCGCAGGCGGGAGATCTTCGCCTTCATGGTGATATGCGAAGGAAGGGTGTAACCTATGGTGGCGGAAGTGAGGCGGAGGAAAGACCCGTCCTCGACTGCCCAGTCGGAGAATACGGCATTTCCGACAGCCGGCGACCAGAGTGTCACGCCTTCGTTCATCTCTGCCAGACGGTCAGGATCGTTCACGAGTTCGCCAGTGTTCCAGTCTATGTTGTTCCAGCGTTTTTCACCTGTCTTCATGAGATTGCGCCTCTCGTACTTTCTGGATGAGGTGAATTCTATCTTGTTGGCATTGTAGATATCATTGCCGAAGACGTAGTTGAAGTTGGCGGAGAAGTCGATTCCGTAAAGATATCCGGAGAGGGAGAAACCGCCGGTCCCGAGAGGCAGGGCGTTCCCTATCACTCGCTTGTCTGCCGTGGTGATCTTGCCGTCACCGTTCATATCCTTGAGTTTCATGGCTCCCGGTCTGAGATATTCCTCCCCGATGATCTCGCTGGCATCTGTCACCCCAGGGGCAAGTTTCCATTCACCGGCAGCCTCATCGTAGGACGAGAAGTCGGAAACCGAGTAATAGCCGTCGGAGAAGTATCCGTACATGTTGCCGAGAGACTGTCCAGGCTCTACCACATAGTCTACCCCGACCTCTGAGGATGCCCATCTGGATTCACTTTCTATTCTGGAGAGTTTGCCGAGGCTCAGCACCTTGTTCCGGTTAAGACTTATGTTGGCTCCCACGGTGAGTCCGAAATTGTCGCGCTCCACGAGTACGGCATTGAGTGAAAGCTCAAGACCGCGGTTCTGCACGGACCCGATGTTCTGATACTGGAACTCATATCCGGAACCGGCTGTAGGGAACTGGACGAGAAGGTCCTTGGTGGTATTGTGATATGCCTCTACCGAACCGTTCAGCCTGCCTTTGAAGAAGGAGAAGTCCAGACCGATGTTATGTGACAATGTGGTCTCCCATGAGAGGTCTTCATTGGCCATGATGGTATCGCCGCCGTCTGTCACGGTAGACCAGTAGGTATTGCCCATCGATATCCATGAAGAATTGTTGGAAGCAAAGGTCAGGGATGTCATCCCGGCCGGGATATTGTTGTTGCCTGCTGTACCGAAGCTGTATCTGAGCTTGAGGTTGTCGAGCCAGCCGGATGCACCGTCCATCCACGGTTCGTTAGAGATGGTCCAGGAGGCCGCCGCTGACGGGAAGTAACCCCACTGGTTCCCTTTCGAGAATTTCGAAGAACCGTCGGCGCGCATCGTCGCAGACACCGAGTACCTGTCATCGAACGAATAGTTCACACGTCCGAAGAAGGAAAGCAGGATATCATTCGGGTCATAGTAATTGTTCGTCGATATGGGAGTGCCGGTGGACATGAAGTTCCAGGCCATTTCCGAATCGAAGAATGACGGGAAGTTCTCGACCATGGAAGTCAGGGTATTCGACTTGGTAAGTATGTATTCCTGACCTGCGAGGAGATCGAGCTTGTGCCTTTCGTCGGTGAACACCTCGGAGAAATTATAGCTCAGGGTGTTGGTATTCCTTATTCTCTGCCTGTACAGGTCCTGGTACTGTGCAGCCGGCTTGTTCTTGTACTGAGCGTTGTTGCCCACATAATATGTGGTAAGGCCGTAGAACCTGTTGTTCTCCTGGGTATAGCTGTCAAGACCGCCTTCCACCTTGAGGTTCAGGTTCTTGATGATGTGCCAGGTTACTGCACCGTTCACTGTCCAGTTCCGGCGGATACGCTTGTTGTCGTTGTCGGCCACAGACTGGAGAGGCGGAGCATTGTCGCCATAGTCCTCTTCAAGATCAGAACCCTCGATGGCGCCTTCGAGAGGGATAGGAGTGTACTGCACTGCATGTTTCAGACGTCCGTTGCCGGAAGTGGAACCGGAGTCGTTTATGGAATTCGCACCTGAACCCATGATCCGGGTATTCGAATATCTGGCATTGATGTCGAATGTCAGCTCCTTTATCGGTTTGTAGGTGGTCTTGAAATTGAGGTTGTCCCTGCGGTAGGTGGAGGCCGTCATGATGGCGTTGTCGCCGAGATGCGAGTAGCTTGCCGTCCATCTTACCTTGTCAGTGCTTCCCGACACGGAAATGTTATGGTTGAACACGCGGCCCGTATTCCCGAAGACCTGGGCTATCCAGTCATTCCCCTGGATATTCTCGTAAAGCCCCATGTCCTCATAGATACCGAATGCCGGTATGTAGCTGTCCTCGTACTTGTCCCTTATCATGGCCAGTTCATACTGGTTCCTGACAAACTGGTACGGGCTTTCCACTTCGATGGCATCCTTGTTAGCCATCCACTTCTGTCCCCAGTAGGCATTGTAGCTGACAGAGAACTTGCCGCTTGTACCGCCTTTGGTAGTCACGAGGACTACACCGTTCGCACCTCTGGAACCGTATATGGCTGTCGAGAATGCATCTTTCAGCACATCTATACTCTGGATATCGGATGCCGGGATGTCGGATATGCTCTCCACAGGGAAACCGTCCACTATATAAAGAGGTGAACTGTCCTGGGTTATGGAGCCGGTACCGCGCACGCGGATCTTGATTTCGGCATCAGGATCACCCTCCGTAGTTGTGACCTGCACTCCGGCCATACGTCCCGTAAGGGCTTCACCGACAGAAGTCACAGGCATGGCTGCAAGAGCCTTGCTGTCGACAGATGCCACGGAGCCTATGAGGTCCTTCCTCTTTACAGTGGCATAACCTATGACGACAGTCTCTTCAAGGAAGTTTGCATCTTCCTCCATGACTATGTCATAGACCTGGCTGTTTCCTATACGCACTTCCTGCGTCCTCATGCCGATGAAGGAGAAGACGAGAACCTTGCCATGCGCATTCTCGACGTCTATGACATATTTACCGTCAATGCCAGTAGATGTTCCAGTAGTGGTGCCGTCCACGAATACGGATACTCCGGTGAGCGGCTGCCCTCCCGTATCCCTGACTACACCGGTGATCTGCTGGGCCGAAACCGTCAGGGTGACGAAAAGCCCGATGATCAACAGATAAATCTTAGAAGTCAGATTGTCCATAAAACTTATTGGTTAGTGTTAATTGAATATGCGAAATTAGCTATTGCCTTGCTATATGGCAGGCAAAAATTATCGTATTGGATGTATTTTTTGACAATCGGTAAAAATCCATACAGATAAGTATGGAGTGAGGGTGGGGAACTCCTTTTGACCCACCCTCAATCAGAGCTGCGTGTAGGTGGAGCCTGATGTCTGGGCAGCCACTATATCCCGGACGAGATAATGAAGGTACATCTCGAGATTCGTATAGCGTCCGTGCTCGTCGAGGTTCTTGGCAGTACCGTCCGACCCGTCCTGAGGATCCAGCCCGAATTCAGTCTCGAACCAGTCAGGCATGCCGTCTCCGTCGGTATCCTTCACCTGCTCAGTTTCATCGGAGGAAGCCGTGTATTCAGGCCAGCCGCCGACATCTGACGGCAGATCGATGATCGCCCCTGTCCCGGATTCCGCTCCGCTGACGGCCCTATCGTCTACGGCATCACGGGCATCGGACGCTCCTCCGAAGTCACAGACAGCTTCGAACGCATCATACGCAGAATGCGTGCTCGTA
>CALVDT010000065.1 GCA_944326385.1 uncultured Bacteroidales bacterium
TAATACCATATTATAAGATCTCCGAGCAGCATGACATGGTTGCCTGAATTCATATAAGGAGCTGCCGTATTGCCGTTCCACAGTTCCCAAATGGTAGTTGCTCCGTTTTTCACCATGTATCCCCAACTCGGGTAGGTATCCGTCGACGCTATCTTGAGGGCAAGATCGGGTCTTCCGAATTCGGTAAGGGTACGCATAAGGAACTGGATACCTATGACCCCGGTACTCACATGTCCCCTGCAATCAACTTCGGTCTTATGTACCATGCTGTCAAAGACATCTTTTTCCCTGCCCTCTGGAACCAAGCCTAAATACAATGCCAGAAGATTGGCAGTAACCGTATTGTTGGCATAATTGCCTTCTTTCTCATTGAAATATTCCCTATTGAATGCCTCCTTGGACTCTTTTGCCTCGTTTTCGAAATATTCCACATCTTCAGGATGACCTGCTACCGGAGCGAATGCAATCATTTTTCCCATCAGATAATAATAGAATGCCGTCGAAAGGACTCCCGGAGCCGTTATTCTGTTCGGATCCTTGGAATGTATCAGCTCCAAGGATTCCGGCGGCATGCACCAGTCCCCGTATTTGTCCTTGTCTATAATTCCATCCCTACCGTATGTATCCTTCATGTATTTCAGCCATTTCTTCATGGCATCGTAATGCCTTATTATAGGTTCCGGATCGCCATACTGGGAATAAATCATGTCAGCTACGGTCACGAATGCACCCGGCCATGTAACACTGTCTGAATATCTGCTCCAGAAATTCGGTACGACTTCCGGCAAGGAGCCGCTTTCCTTTTGTGAATCCTGAAAATCGACCAACCACTTTGAATAAAGCAGGTGGTTGTCGAAAACATATGCTTCTCCGTAGTTTCCTGTAGTCCTGTCTCCGTTCCAGCCGAGCCGTTCATCTCTCTGAGGACAATCCGTAGGCATTCCGTTATAATTTCCCCTGATGCCCCAGTAAGCATTTCTGTAGACCCGGTTCATCACGCTGTCGGATGATTCAAAATGTCCTGTCACTGACATCTTGTCGTATATGACTTCCCCGACGAAATCATCCAATGACGGTTCCTGCCTCAGGCCCTTCAATTCAACATACCTGAAACCGTGGTAAGTGAATGCAGGTTTCCATTCAAAGGTCTTAGAATCCTTTGACACGTACATGTCCGTGACTTCCGCACCGCGGAGATTTTCAGTATAGATCGTGGTGTCGGCGTTCAGGGTTTCGGCAAAGCGCATCTGTAATGTATCACCTTTCTGCTGGCCCTTGATATTGACGGCAAGCCACCCGACCATATTCTGACCCATGTCCAAAATGTAGGTATCGCCTTTCTTGACAATATCTACAGGCCTTATACGATCCTGTACGGTCATTCCGGGAGCCGGCTGCGGTTTCAATATTCCTCCGGGAGATTTTACAATCTGCGCCTTCTGCCATGCACTGTCATCATAGCCGGCAAGATTCCATCCCTCCATTTCCATATTGGCGTCATATCTTTCCCCGTCAAACAGATTGCTCATACGGATCGGGCCGTCAATGGTAATCGTCCAGCTGTCATCGGAAACGATTACAGCTTTCTCTCCGTTATCATATTCGATTTCGAGTTGGAGAAGCAGACGCGGCGTACCGAAATGTCTGAAATGCTCCGGACCGTATTTCGTGGGATTCTCCTGGATTCTCAATCCTGTATATCGTCCTCCTG
Organism: uncultured Bacteroidales bacterium; assembly: GCA_944326385.1. Classification (GTDB taxonomy): domain Bacteria; phylum Bacteroidota; class Bacteroidia; order Bacteroidales; family UBA932; genus Cryptobacteroides. The sequence goes on from CALVDT010000065.1 coordinate 1,712, forward strand.
ACAATATGACGCCGATTGCGTTCTCCCCTTTCACAAGAGCATCCGTAGCATCGTATGTATTGAAATATACTGTTTTCGAATAATCGGAGACAATCGGTTTAAGGTGCTCCTCCGCTCCTATCTCCTTCCCGTTTATGAACGCCTCGTAAAGCCCGAGCCCCGACACGTACAGGGTCGCCCTCCTGACTTTGTCCGTGACTTTGAACTCCTTGCGGCAGTACCTCGGGGCCACATATGTCTTGCCTATCAGTACGTCGCTATCGAAATCGTGCCCTATCCATTCACCCTCGAATTCAGAAGGATCTATAATACTCAATCGAAAATATGCCGGTTCGCTCTCTCCCGTACCTGCATTGGTAGTGGATATGACCTTCCAGTAGGCCTCATCCCGGCCCTTCAACTGTTTGCCTTCATAAGGGACGAATACCGACTTGTCGGAAAGCATCACACCGGAATCCCACAAATCCCCTTCATTTCTCATGAGAGCCTCCTTCGTCGAAGAAACCAATATCCTGTAGCTTTCCTGCAATACATCCTGTTTCCGCGATTCTATTTTCCAACTGAATCTCGGCTTATCCGTGGAAAGAGCTTCGGGATTCTCCTGATGCTCCACCGTAGGCGCTACGACCCTGACATCCTGCGAACAGGACATGCACATTGCCACAAGCGCATAAAGCAATATTTTCTTTTTCATAGTCATATAAAACTTAAATTGTTACCTTTTAATTGCCCATGGCGTTTTCGTATACTACTTTTACATTGTCAGTACCATATACCCAGCCACCTGTTGTGAAATTTGCCGGAATGGAATTGTTGTCGAACCAGGCTTTGACTCTGAATTCTCCGTCCCGTCCCGGATTTTTGGAGCATGTGAATCCAATCACTTTATCAGGATTGCATCCGGTCAGATCCAGCTCTGTGAGATTGTTTTCACCCAAATATATCAGACGAAGTCCTGGTTTGTCGACAAGGTCGATTTCAGAAATTTTATTGATTGCAAGGTGAATCCTGTCTAATTTTGAGCAATTTGTCAGATCTATGGTTTCGACCTCGTTATCCGTCAACCGCAGGTCGAACAGTTCAAGGTTATGACTGAAATCGGCAGAGCGGATGTTGTGATATTCGCAATTGAGAATCTGCAGCGATGGCATGAATTCCACGCCTTTAATCGATGTAAGCGGTCCTTTGGCATCTCCGCTGGCTTTCAATTCGATCTTTTTTATTTTGGACAATTCATTGAAAGTAAGGCTTTCGAGATTTTGGATATAATTCTTTTCAAGCATCTGTGATGCGAATACCGGATCGATGAATACAGCCGGATTCCCTGATTCTGAAGCAGGCGTCAATGCCCCGAGGTCAAGGATTCCGCTACGTTTGATTTCTGCAGGACTGCTGCCGTTCAGGACTCCGAATGTATTGTCTTTGAATTCAAACAGAATGGAAATTCCTTTTGTGAATTCCATTACGGGAACCACAAAATAGTATGTGGTCCCGTTCTGGAATCCGGATTCGGATTGGAGTGTGATTTTTGTCACCCCGTCCGATGTTACTTTTGCAATCGGCAAATTGGCGGACATGTCAATGGTTGCATCTCCTGCAATTCTTTCATTGTCGTTCCCTGACAGGGTGATGCTTTCAATATTCTCTGCGCCTTCCGCTATATTGAACTTCATCAATCCGATAGCGTTTGTAAAATAAAGCACATTATCTTTATTGACAGCTACTGCCATATTCATGGTTTCCCCGAATGTATTTACGCCGGCTGATTGTATGTCAGGAATCCTGCTCGATATCAATGTCCCGGATATTACTGCGTCGGCATTATATGGATAAAGAGCATAGGAATATATTTCCGAAGACTGCCCCAATCCTGTAAATTCCACACTGCTTCCGGATTCTTCCGTCGAGAATTTCACGTTTGTGCCGGATGCGGTAAATACGCTGATTTCATCTCCGGCTGTCCATTCCACGGAGTAATCCTGGTTCAACGTCATTTTGGACGTACCGTCCTCAATGTCGGCTTTGAGCCTGATGAGACTTGTATTGTCCTCGGACAGGTTTTCTTTATTGCACGCGATTGCCAATAGGGCAATGAGTATCAATGAATGAGTTTTCATGGCATGTGATTTTTTATTCATTCCATGGATATTCCGCATCTTTATGGAAATTTTCAACGCTTGAGCAGAAACCGGCTTCCGCTTCAGTGATGATATAATCCACTTGTGGAGCGATATATGCGTTTTGGTTCTTGGAATTCTTGTTCATGGTCTTGTGATTTATTTGTTCATTACGTTTTCGTATACTATCTCTATAGTTTCACCCTCAGATCCATATTCCCATCCGGTCTTCGTGTAATCCACTATTGTCGAAGGGACGGTATTGGTGTCGAACCATGCCTTTACGACAAATTTCCCGTCACGGCCAGGGTTACCGTCGCATTTGATCGCGATTAGTTTTTGAGGATTGCATCCGGTCACATCC
>CALVDT010000066.1 GCA_944326385.1 uncultured Bacteroidales bacterium
CTTTCCTCATCGGGGAAGTTGCTGATAAAGTCGATTAGTTTCATCTCTTCTGATTTTGTCTGACCAAAGTTACATTTACACTGTACCAAAATACGGTACATTAGGCAAAATATTTAGTATTCATTAAAGAAAAAATGAGTGGATTTTTGTCAAAATGACGCTGTATAGAACATATAAAAATCCACTCACTGTAAATATTTAGTATTTTAATAATCAACTGTTTGTTTTCAGATTGGATTCAGACCATGCTTCAGTCTTGAAATTTGGACGGACTCCTGCTGCCTTGGTCAGTTCCTCGTCCATTATGTTTCTTACAAACTTCACGTATTCACTTGTAGTGGCTATTGAATCATGGATAGTGAATACAGGCACTTGGCGCTCTCCCTCATCCCAGATTCTTTTACAGCACCTGTGGAGTATTATTTCACTCTCTACTGATTGAAGTAAACAAGCAAAATCCGACTTATCATTTGTCTTTGACATTTTGATAAGTTCATATATCTCCGGAAACGTTTCACTGAATACCTTTTTAAGATGTGCACCCTCCTGATTGAGAAACCTGTTGCTGGAGAAGAATACTATCAGCTTCATTATCTTGGCATCTTTTTTCTCCTTGCAGCAGTCCGGATATTGCTCATTGGCTTTATTCATCATGAATTCATAGACTTCCCCACTTGAAGCCTTGATGATATATTCGGATTTACTGTCCTCTGGTATAGATGCCACATAGGTTCCCCATTTTCCAGCCATTTTCAACCCATTCATACAACAAAAAAAGAGAGTCACATTTCTGCAACTCTCTGATTTTCAGTGTGGTGTCACCGGGAATCGAACCAGGGACACAAGGATTTTCAGTCCTTTGCTCTACCAACTGAGCTATGACACCATGTTTCTTTTCGTTTGGGATTGCAAAGATAGTCAACATTTCTTTGCCTGCAAATTTTTTTTGACTTTTTTCCAGAAAAAGACATTGACATGTCAGGGATATGCTTACAATACAACACCTCAACGCAGGTTTTTACGGGAAACATGGTCAAATACCATTCCGGCCACATCTGCAATCAATGCCTCGCACTCATCCATGCTGCATGAGGCATCCTCGATGAAGACAGCCATGGAAAAATGGCGGCCATCAGGCAAAACCACCACACCGGCATCATTGACGGCCATTATCCTTCCGTCAGCCCCGACATCTCCCGTACCTGTCTTATGCGCAATTACTGCAGCTTCTTCAGCTATTTTTCCAGGAATGCGTACGCTTCCAGTCCTGCATTCCGACATTGTACGCCATATATAGCCGGAATACGAGTCTGCTTCGCGATTACGATAGAACCAGTCACAGAGCAACGCTGCGGAAAGCGGAGTCGACCAGTTCCGGAAGCAGTTATCAAAGTCCGAATGCATCTCTGCCTCCGTACATTCCACCGAGAAACCATCCGCTCCTAGAGACCGCACATATCCATCGACATACCCGGGTCCGCCGACTGCATCAAACAATACGTCGCAAGCATTGTTGTCGCTATAGACAAGCGTATATTCCAACAATTCCCTGAAAGAGAATACCCCGCCGTCGGGAAACCTGTCCCTTAACGGACTGTATGTATCTTTCTCGAGCTGCGATCCGCTGACAGCGACTGCTGCATCAAGAGATGTTTCCGAATCCCTGAGCCACTGACATACTGCAAGAGCCTGGTGGAACTTCATGACACTCATCATCGGGAAACGGGACCCGCCGTCACTGACAACGCCAAGAGTATCTCCGTCATCGAAAACCACAGCGACTCCGACACGGGCATCGACAGTCTCAACTGCAGCCATGATACGGTCCTGCAACTCTTCGCAGTCCCTGTCTATAAAAAACTTGTAAAACACTCCTGTCGTTATCCCGACAGCTGCCGCCGCAGCTATATTCAAGACGGCCAAGGCGACAATTTTCCGCCTTCCGTGAGTCCGTGGTCCTGCCTTCTTTTCCATGATATCCGAGAAAAACCAGAAGACAAAGATAAAAGATAAATTTTACTAACTTCGCACCGTTGTACTGAAACAGAAGAATACGCCATGTCCGGGAAAAGATATATCACAGTGATACTGCCGCTGAAAATCGGCTGGACTCCGTATTACGAAATCCCAGCCGACGAAAAAGTCTGCCAGGGCCTATGGGTGCGCGTAAACTTCGCAAACAAGGAATATTCAGGAATAATCCACGAAACAGATGTCACACCGGGCACAGAGACGTCGAAGATAAAGACCGTCATTTCAGTCGAAAGACAAGTGGCACCGGTCGGGCATAACGAGATCAGACTCTGGGAAATGGTATCGGAATATTACCTCTGCACCATCGGGGAAGTGTTCAAGGCAGCATATCCGGCCATGAAAATATCCCGGCAGGAAGCTCTCGCCAGAATGCAGGAAAAAGACCGTGAAAGAAAGAGGAAAAACCTCGACAGGCTCTATCTGAAAGCCAGGAAAACCAGCGAACGGATTGAACAGAAAAAGAAAAAACTTTCGGAAACGGAAAATTCTTCAAAAAAAAGAGAAAAACTTGCAGCTGAACTGAAATCCGGCATAGCCGATCTGGAGATGGAACTCGCCTCCATCATGAAGAACATATCCGAGGAAGAAAATCCTGGCGGGATATACGTAGAATACGATACTTTCCAAACGGTCCGTGGCATATCCTTGACACCTGGCCAAAATGAAGTATTCGAAGCGGCGCTGGAAGCATTCAAGGGAATGAAACCGGTACTAATCAATGGAGTAACCGGCTCAGGAAAGACAGAAATCTATCTGGAACTTGCCAGAAGGACCATGTCCGAAGGCAGGAATGTGCTGTATCTTGTCCCGGAAATAGCGGTAAGCCGGCAGCTCAAGGACAGACTTCAGTCAGTCTTCGGCAGCAGACTGATGACATTCCACTCGGAGGAGACTGCCGCATCCAAACGGAACACAGCTGAAAAAATACGTACGGGCGCATCTGGCGGCAACAGATACATAATCCTTGGAACAAGGTCGGCCCTTTTCCTTCCGTATGAAAATCTCGGCCTGATAATAGTGGATGAGGAACACGATTCCTCCTACAAGCAGGACTCCCCCGCCCCGCGATATAACGGGCGCGATGTCGCAGTCATGCTTGCCAGACTCCATCAATGCAATATTGTCCTTGGTTCGGCCACACCGTCACTCGAATCCATATTCAACTGCAGCTGCGGAAAATACAGGATGCTGACACTCCGGTCGAGATACTATGGTGCGGATGAAGCTGAAGTGGAAATCATCGACACGGCATCGGAACGCAGAAAAAACGGCATGTACGGCCTCTTTTCCCTGAAACTGATAGAACATATGAAAGCGGTCCTTGACTGCGGGGAACAGATTCTGGTATTCAGGTCAAGACGGGCTTTTTCCCCGGTTCTCCAATGCCCCGGATGCGGAACCATCATCAGATGTCCGCACTGCAACGTCAGCCTGAGCTACCACAAGAACCCTGAAAGAATGGTATGTCACCACTGCGGATTCACCACTACGTTCAACCCGGCATGCCCCAAGTGCGGGACAATGCTGCAGGGACTCGGCAGCGGCACACAGAAGATAGAAGAGGAAATACGCAAGCTCTTTCCTGAGGCAAGAGTATCCAGGCTTGACAGTGACACGGCCAAATCCTCTGTCCCTGACATAATAAGAAAGTTCAACAGGAAAGAGACCGACATACTGATAGGCACACAGATCATAACCAAAAGCTTCGACTTTCCGGCTCTGTCTCTGGCGGCAGCGGTTTCCGCAGACTCACTCCTTGGGATCCAGGATTTCAGAGCTGATGAGAAAGCGCTCCAGATACTTGAACAGCTCAGAGGCAGATGCGGCAGAAGGGACAGGAAAGGGCTGTTCGTAATCCAGACGAACCAGCCAGACCACCCTGTTTACAGGAAATTCGCGGAAGGAGACGCCACAGACCTGTACGGCTCCCTCATGGCGGAAAGAAGGGAATTCGGATATCCCCCTTATACCCGGCTCATCAATATTTCAGTGAAGGATCCCGATGTCGGGAGATGCGAAGCTGCGGCAACCGCATTGTCCGGAATCCTGAAAAGCATGCTGGCGGAGCCGTCGGGGGAAAATGATATTGAACCGGTATCCGATCCATTCAGCCCGCCGGTAGACAGGATAGCCGGAGATCACATCAGGATCATCCGGGTAACGTTGCGTAAAGACAAGGAACTCCTCAGCCGCAAGAAAGCGATAGCCGGCGGAATCGACGGATTCATCAGGAAGTCAAGATTCAAAGGCCAGATCATATTGGACGTCGACCCTGAATAATGATCACCATTTGTGCAGGACATTCATCTGCTCAGGCATTATTTCGAATCTCACCGGTGAATTTCCTATGATCTCACCGTCCACTTCTATTATCTCCCGAACGTCAGACATGGGTACAACCACAACAGACCGGGCGCGCCTGCATACCAGTCTTCTTATCGAGGTAAACCTTCCGTCAAACAGTCTGGCGACCTTCAGCAGAACTTCCGGAAGCGCCCTGTCCGGAATCACAGTCATGTCAATCAAGCCGTCATCGAAGACTGCGTCAGGAGTCTGCCTCAGCCCGCCTCCGCAGAATTTGCCGTTACCCAGGGCCACTGAAAAACAATTCCCTTCAAAAACCTTTTCCCCGTCACACCATACGGCCATCGGCACGGACCGGTAATGAAAGAAAAGATACAGAAGAGCATTGACATACAGCATCTTCCCTCTCATCCCCTGCTCTTTCTGGCGATTGACCCTCTCGCACACCCTGGCATCGAATCCTACGCCTCCGATATTCACCATATATGAGACATGCTCCGGAACGGCATATTCCGAGCCATCTCGGTACGAGACCGGCAAGGTGCTCACTTTCACGATATCCTGCCTTATGAAGGATTCATCCCTGATCAGCGAGACAGTCTCTTCCAGATTATAGCCGACATTATGCACCCGGATCCAGTCGTTGCCCGATCCTATGGGAATCACTGCCAATACAAAATCGGAAATCCTCACATGTCTTCCGGCAGCCGCCGACTCGTCTACGAACTTCATCACTCCTTCCAGAACCTCATGGATCGTTCCGTCCCCTCCGACTGCAATGAACCGCCGGAAACCGTCTGAGGCGGCCTTGTAGGCTATTTCCGCCGCGTGGTATTTGAAATCAGTGTATTTGTTGTCATGCAGCACCTGCTTTTCCACCAGAAGACGCTCGGCCTCTCTCCATATCGATGCAGTTTTCCCGCTGCCGGCATGCAGATTGACAACAGCGAGCCACATTTGTCCAGATTCCATATAATATCATCATTCCGACCGGGCCAGTCTGATCCCGGCATTATAGTCATAAAAAATTATGGGAGAACAAAAATAGCAATTCACGGGAACTAACGAAAATTTTTTATAAATTTGCAAGGATATTGTCATCGACAAAACAGAATCAGATATGGGAAAAGTCATAGCTATTGCAAACCAGAAAGGAGGAGTCGGGAAAACCACCACGGCCATAAATCTCGCGGCGTCTCTGGCGGTCCTGGAGAAGAAAGTGCTCATTATAGACGCTGATCCCCAGGCGAATACCACTTCCGGACTGAACTTCTCCCCGGATGATGACCAGAAGCGCACTCTTTATGAAGTGATGATAGGCAAACTCGACATAAGAGATGCCCTCATCCAGACTGAAATAGCCAATCTGCACATGATCCCGTCGCATATCAACCTTGTCGGAGCAGAGATAGAGATGCTTGAAGACGAGAACAGGGAATCGGTCATGAAGAATGCAATCGCTCCCATAAGAAATGATTATGACTTCATCATCATAGACTGCTCCCCTTCCCTCGGTCTCATCACAGTAAACTCGCTGACAGCAGCAGACTCGGTCATGATTCCGGTACAGCCCGAATTCTTTGCACTTGAAGGTCTCGGCAAGCTGCTCCAGACCATACGCATTGTCCAGAACGGGGTCAATCCGGGATTGAGCATTGAAGGTTTTGTCGTGACGATGTTCGACGGCAGGACCAAGGTACACACCCAGGTGGTCAATGAATTGAAGGAGCACTTCAAGGACATGGTATTCAAGACCATAATCCAGAGGAATATCAGGCTGAGCGAAGCCCCTTCGCATGGAAAGCCGATAATATTGTACGATGTGATATGCAACGGCACGGCAAACTACCTGAACCTTGCCAAAGAAGTGCTTGAAAAGAACAGTTAACTGAATTACAATATGGTCAAACCGCAGAGAGGATTAGGCAAAGGCCTCGGTGCCTTGCTTGGAGACGCCGATTTAAGTCAGATCAGGAAACCGGTGGAGTATGTGCACAAAAATGTAGTCACTACGGACAGCGGCTCAGAGACTGAACGGAACAGCGCTGACATAATGCTCATACCAGTCGACATGATTGAGCCTAACCCATTCCAGCCCAGGATGTCCTTCGACACGGAAGCTCTTGAGGAACTGGCGGACTCCATCAGGTCGCTCGGGCTCATCCAGCCTGTGACTGTCAGACGGAAAGCATCCGGCAGATACCAGATAATAAGCGGCGAAAGGAGATTCAGGGCGTGCAGATCCGTCGGCATGGAGGAGATCCCGGCATACATAAGGGACACCGATGACCAGGGCATGCTTGAAATGGCCATTGTAGAGAATATCCAGAGGGAGGATCTTGATCCGATAGAAGTAGCGATGAGCTACGAAAGGCTCATAGACGAATGCCACCTGACACAGGAGCAGATGGCGCTCCGGGTCGGAAAAAAAAGAGCGTCTGTGACAAATTACCTGCGTCTTCTCAAGCTTCCTGCAAAAATTCAGCATGACCTCAAGGTCGGCCTGCTTTCCGTAGGACATGCAAAGGTCCTGCTCGGCATAGAAGACACGCAGCTGCAGGAACAGCTCTGCGACCTAGTGATAAAGAACGGGCTCTCGGTCAGACAGCTTGAAGACAAGATCAGGAGGCTCACCATCAAGGATGACGCGAAGTCCACTGATTCCCCTGACCTTCCGGAGGACTATCTCAAAATCCTGGATATTGTAGGCAAATATTTCGAAAACAGCATAAGCCTGAAACGGACACATGATGGGAAAGGTACGATGACTATTCACTTCTCTTCCGATGATGAGGCCAGGAAATTCCTGAAGACTCTGGAAGATTCGAATATCTGATCAGCGGATAAGTCATAATCTTGTCAAAGTGGGAAATAAAGCAAAATACATACTGATCTTCCTTACCTGCCTGCTGGCTTTTGGAATAACTTCCAGAGCACAGTTCAGGGAGGAGGCATTCACTCAGACATACAACGACCAGTCCGACTCCACAGCCACAAGCGACACCTCGGACAAGATGTTCACATTCAAGGAACTGTTCGGCGGACTCGCCCACAAGAACGATCTGAGGATAGGCACCATGTTCGCCAGCTCGATGATCATACCAGGACTGTCGCAGGTCTACAACAGGGACTGGTGGAAACTGCCTGTGATTTATGGAGGCATCGGGACATGCGCAGGACTCGGAGGGTACTATCTGCATCAGTACAATCTGTCGAAGAAGGCATACGAAGCTGCATACGCCCAGGATCCGTCCACGACACTGCGGATAGACACCAGGGCAAAACAGACAGGAACGTGGCTGCTTGTCGGCGCCGGGCTGATATACTGGGGCAGTCTGATGGACGGAGTTGCATGCTACAAGAAGGATGTCCACCCGCATCCGGGCCGTGCCACGGTATACTCCATCCTTCTGCCGGGACTCGGACAGGCATATAACGGGGAATACTGGAAGATCCCCATATACTGGGGATGCATAGCAGGCTCCATACATTTCCTGTATACAAACAACACGAATTACCAGAGATTCAAGAGGATACACAATGAGGCCACAAATCCTGACGTGCCATATACCGGGCCGATTTCAGCCGAGACCGCAGTATGGTACAGGGATGTATACAGACGCTACCGCGATTATTCCATAGTCGCCACGGCCCTCTTCTACCTGCTGCAGGTAATAGACGCAAATGTCTTTGCCTACATGCACGACTTTGAAGTATCGGATGAAATATCCATGAAACTTGAACCGGCAGTTCTTTCCACGGACAATATCTATGCATTGAACTCCCCGCAACCGGTCATGCCGGGTGCGAACGGGATCGGTCTGAAACTCGGATTCCGCTTCTGACACCGGATGAAGGTTATAATAGGTAACTTGTTGAATATGAATATAAAGATGATTTATGCAGCAATAGCTGCATTCATGATTCCTGCCCCGTGCATTCTCCAGGCGGAATCATTGAAAACCGGACGGACAGGAAAAGCCGGAGATGACGTGGAGAATGTTTCAAGGGTACCGAAAAAGAAATCGGACCTGCTGCGCGAGAACAAGGATCTGAGGATAGAACTCGATTCGCTGAAGGCGGAACTGGACAGGATGAAAGAGGCCATGTCCTGCGAGGACAGTCTGGACCTTGAAATCATGGACATGATAGATGAGAATGAAGACAAGAGTGCAGCCGGTCTTAATCCCGAGGACTACAGCCAGGAGGTGTCGGACAGTCTGCTGAGTGTATGGTACATGCAGCAGAAGATAAGTAAAGACTCGCCGGAAGAATATGATATGGATTCCGTGAGGTTCGCCTCCAATGTTCCGGATTCGGTATATGTGGAGAGAATCAAGGCCATGAATTCATTCATTGACCTTCCTTACAACGATATCGTGAAAAACTACATCATCCTTTACTCCGAAAAGATGGACACGAGGATGGGACAGATACTCGGACTGTGCTCATACTACATGCCGCTGATTGAAGAGATATTCGATGAGCACGATATACCTCTCGAACTCAAGGCAATGGCAGTGATTGAATCCGCAATGAACCCGGCCGCCGTTTCCAGGGCAGGAGCTAAAGGCATGTGGCAGTTCATGTACAGCACCGCCAAGATATACGGCCTTGAAATCAATTCATTCGTAGACGAGAGGCTCGACCCGGTCAAATCCGCCCATGCGGCAGCTGAATACCTTAAAGACTCGTACAACATCTTCGGTGACTGGAATCTGGCCATCGCGTCATACAACTGCGGAGCAGGGAATGTCAACCGTGCTATCAGAAGAAGCGGCGGGAAAAGAGCCTTCTGGGACATCTATCCATACCTCCCGAGAGAGACAAGAGGTTATGTACCGGCTTTCGTAGGTGCGCTCTACACCATGACATACTACAAGGAACACGGTATAGAACCGCAGCCTGTGGCCATGCCGGTGCATGTGGACACATTCAGGATCAACAAGATGCTTCACTTCAAGCAGGTAGCGGAAGTGGTCGGTGTCCCTTCAGAGGAACTGAAGAACCTCAACCCGCAATACAAGCATGAAATCATTCCCGGGAATGACAAGGAGTACATACTCAGGATTCCATACAACTACACCAACGCTTTCATAGACAGCGAGGACTCCCTTTATGCCTACAAGGCATCGGAATACTTCAACCCTGTCGTAATCAAGAAGATAAAGGACGGCGGTGACGGAGAGCGGATTGTCCACAGGGTAAGAAGCGGAGAAGTGCTCGGCAAGATAGCGATCAGGTACAGGGTGACTGTAAGCCAGATCAAGAGATGGAACAATCTCAGAAGCGACAATATCCGCGTAGGACAAAGGCTTGTCATTTACCGTGGAGGCAAAGGTCCTGTGGCTTCTGCCGGCACCAAGGCAAAAGAAGCCCAGCCGAATCCGCCACACAAGTCCACCGTTCCAAAGGATGCCGATTATACGGTATATACTGTCAAATCAGGGGATTCGCTATATCTGATCGCCAAGAATTATCCGGGGGTCAGTGCGCAGAATATTATGGATTTCAATGGGATCGGCAGCAAGATCAAGCCGGGGATGAAGATCAGGATTCCGAAATTGTAACCAATTCCGGAATCCTGATGATTCTGTCTTTTGAGTTACTCTCTCAGATTTTAGAAGCGACATTGATACCGTCAAGCGCTGACGACACTATACCACCGGCATACCCAGCCCCCTCACCGCAAGGATAAAGCCCCGGAACATCAATGCACTCCAACGTCTCAGGATCACGCGGAATCCTTACAGGAGAAGAAGTACGTGACTCGACTCCGAGGAGCAAAGCCTCGTTTGTATAATACCCCTTCATCTTCCTGTTTCCTATTTCAGGAAAGGCATACTTCAGCCTCAAAGCGATTTCCTTGGGCAGAAGTTCATTCAGCGGGGCACTTACAGCCCCGGGACGGTAGGAAGTCTCAGGAATGCCTGACGAAACTATACCCCTGCAGAAATCCATCATTCTCTGGGCCGGCGCCTTCATGGAAGAAGTGAAACTGAACATCTTCCTCTCGACATCTCTCTGGAAATCAAGAAGAGACAGAGCCCCTGCCTTTGCGTACTCAGGAAAATCCCCCGGCTCGACGGAGACGACCACTCCGGCATTCGCCCATTTTGAACTTCTTGAAGAATTGGACATTCCGTTCAGCACAACTCCATCCGGCTCTGTCGCAGACGGCACCAGAATCCCTCCCGGACACATGCAGAAAGAAAAGACGCCTCTGCCTTCTATCTGAGTGACAAAGGAATATTCGGCTGCTGGCATATATGGCTGATACTTTCCGTGATACTGTATCCTGTTTATTACTGACTGCGGATGCTCTACCCTGACCCCAAGGGCGAAACCTTTCGCCTCTATAGTCCAACCTTTGCGCTGGAACATGCTGTAGACATCTCTGGCAGAATGCCCGGTAGCCAGAATCACCTTTCTTGAATTCCACACGGAACCGTCAGCGGCAGTCACCGCAAAAGAACCGTCCCCTTTCACCGTAATATCGGTAACCCTCGCATTGAAATGATATTCCCCGCCATGTCCGACTATACAATTCCTGATATTCTCCACTATTGAAGGCAGCCTGTCGCTGCCGATATGCGGATGGGCATCTATCAGTATATCTCTGTCTGCACCGAATCGGACGAGCTGATGAAGCACCTCGCGGATGTCTCCCCTTTTGGAGGACCTTGTATAAAGTTTGCCGTCAGAGAATGTGCCGGCCCCGCCTTCTCCGAAGCAGTAATTGGAATCCTCGTCCAGTACGCCCTCCCTGGACAGTCTTGCTATATCGGGCTTACGTTTATGCACATCTTTCCCGCGTTCCAGAATGACCGGCCTGAATCCGCGGGTCAGCAGTTTCAGGGCAGCGAACATACCGGCAGGGCCGGCTCCGGCAATAATGACCGGTTCTGCACCGGAAACATCCTTGTATTCGTCCAGGGCATATTCCTGGACAGGTTCACCGGATACATATGCGGCAATCCTGTACCGGTACAGGATCTCACCTCTTGCATCGACGGAACGTCTCAGTACAATACAGTCGGCCACTCTTCCGACAGGCATGCCCATTGCCCTGGCAGCGGCCTCGAAGATCCTCGCCCTGTCAGGTTCCTTGCCTATCGGACAGGAAAAATCGAACTCTTTCATAAATCCGCTATTCTTGAAACCGGGGCCACGTCTATCGAAGTGCGTTCACCGTTAAGATAATGGAAATAACCGGCAATCGCTATCATGGCGGCATTGTCGGTAGTGAACTTGAACTCAGGCAGATAAGTGGTCCATCCCCGCTTGCGCCCCTCCTCCGTCACTGCTGCGCGCAATCCGCTGTTGGCAGACACCCCTCCGCCTATCGTTATCTGCCGGATCCCCGTATCCTTCGCAGCCTTGATAAGCTTGTCCATCAGGATTTCTATAAGTGTCCTCTGGAAACTTGCGCATATATCCGCCTTGTTCTTCTCCATGAAATCCGGATCGACGGCAAGCTGGTCTCTGACGAAATACAGAAGAGATGTCTTGATTCCGCTGAAGCTGTAGTCATATCCCGGGACATGCGGCTTGGCGAAATGGAACCTGTAAGGGTCACCTTCCTTTGCAAGTCTGTCTACCACCGGACCTCCCGGATATCCGAGTCCCATCATTTTCGAGCATTTGTCGAACGCCTCCCCTACCGCATCGTCAGTCGTCTGTCCGAGTATTTCGAAGTCAAGAGGACTGTTTACCCTGACTATCTGGGAGTTCCCTCCGGAGACGAGAAGACAGAGATAGGGAAATTCCGGATGAAGGTTTTCCTTGTCGTACTGCTTTATGAAACAAGCAAGCACATGTCCCTGAAGATGGTTGACCTCAACGAGAGGCTTGCCTGCCGCGATAGACAGTCCTTTGGCAAAGGATGTCCCTACGAGCAGGGAACCAAGCAGACCCGGTCCTCTTGTGAAAGCTATCGCAGTAATGTCATCCGGCTTGATTCCGGCCCTTGCCATAGCCTGGCTGACCACAGGTACGATATTCTGCTGATGGGCTCTGGAGGCAAGTTCAGGGATGACACCTCCGTATGCCTTGTGGACATCCTGGCTGGCCAGGACATTTGACAGGAGATACCCGTCCTTGATGACTGCCGCAGAGGTATCATCGCATGAAGATTCTATTCCCAGAATAATATCGGCCATAATTAGAGAATATATTGAACCAAGACCGCAAAAATACGATATTTATTCCTAATTTTGCAAGTTGACCATAAAAATAAGGACAATCAGAAAAATACTGAAAATAATCTGGCTCACATTCGTAGCTGTGACCGCCATCCTGCTTGCAGCAATTCTCGCCATCCAATTGCCGCAGGTACAGACATTCCTGACCGGCAAGGCGGTTGAAGCACTTAAAGACAGGATTGACGGAGAGATAGTATTCGAGAAAATCCATGTAAAACCATTCAACGCCCTTATTCTCAAGAATGTCGCAGTCATTGACAGACACCCCGCCACAGCCGGTGCAGACACGCTTTTCAGGGCGGAATACATAATAGCGAGATTCTCCATCCACGGTCTCTTCAGCAAAGAAGGGCTTCGCATAGGCAGGGCATACGTCACGAATGCAGAAATGACCCTTGTGATTGAAGGCAGGAAAAGGAACAATCTGACGAGGATCTTCAGGATACCTCTCCCGGACAGGAACAAGCCCCGGCCACAGGATCCCGTATTCAGCATCAGAAGAGTCTCCGTCAGCGACATGACATTCAGACTGAAGAACATATACAATCCTGCCGGACAATATTCAGGTCATGGCATAAACTGGGGAGACATGGAGGTCAATGACATCAACATCGAAGCCAGAAGGCTGGATCTCACGGGGAATGTCATGAAAGGCTCGGTGGATTTCATGTCCTTCACAGAAAAAAGCGGATATGTATGCAATTCACTGACAGGCCGGGCCACGGTAGGAAACGGAAGAAGCCTCATCGAGGAAATCAGGATTTCCGACCCATGGTCCGAGATATATCTTCCGATGTACTCCATGAGTTATGACAGCCCTGACGACTTTGCAGACTATATTCAGAAAATCAGAATGGAAGGAGTCATAGAAAATTCATACATCGACATGAAGACCATGTCATACTTTGCCCCTGCCCTTCCGGATATTCCCCTGAAGACTGTCATTTCCGGGAAAGTGTCGGGAACAGTAAAGGATCTCTCCCTTGCAGACATGCATCTTGAGACATCGACAGGTGTCGAACTGGACTTCAACGGCAGGATGACAGGCCTTCCTGACATCTCGAGAACACAGATAACCCTTGATCTCCGGAAAATGACAACGACGGTTCCGGAACTCGAAGCTTCCATAAAGGCATTCGCCCCTGACGCCGGGATAAATGCAGACGGCATTGCGGAAGGTATGGACCTGACTGTAAAAGGAACCTCAGCGGGAATCCTTGACAACCTTTTCCTGGACATGACAGCAGAAGCCGGAACCGGAAAAATCGGCGCCACCCTCAACATAAGGGACATTCTATCCCGCAAACGCCCGATAAGCATTTCAGGAGACCTCCGCACCGACGATCTGGACATCGGGAAAATCCTCGGCTACGGGAATCTTGGAGGATGCAGTCTCAAGACACGGTTCTCAGCCGATCTGGGAGACAGCAGCACGGCACCGGAACTTGAAATAGACTCCCTTTTCGTGGACAAACTGCATTTCAACGGCTACAATTACAGCAAGATCGCAGCCGCCGGTACCATGAAGACCCATGCCTTCGACGGCAGGATAATATGCAACGACCCGAATCTGAACTTCATGTTCCAGGGAGTGTTCTCGCTGTCCTCCCGCACGAAAAATTCCGTGTATAAATTCTACGCGAATCTGGGATATGCGGATCTGCATGAACTGAACATAGACAAACGCGGAATTTCGAAGATCCGTTGTGAGGCCATAGCCAATTTCAACAGAAGACAGTCAGGCGACGTGTTCGGGAACATGAAAATACAGGATGTCGTACTGAGAAACAGCGCCGGCAGATATGACATCGGCGACATAGAGATAAATTCGTATTTCGGTGACGAGATGTACAGGATGCATCTCAATTCCTCATTTGCAGAAGCGGCATATGCAGGGTCCGCCCAGATAACGGATTTCATATCCGACCTGAAGGAGATAACACTGAAACAGGAACTTCCGGCATTGTTCAGGGACACCACCAGCCAGAGGGGGAACGACAGATACAGGATAATCTTCAGGAACAAGAACTCCATGGATCTGTTTGCCTTCGTGTCTCCTGGCCTCTACATCGCAGACAGCACCTCCCTCGAAATAAGCATCGACACATCCGGTGTATTCCGCAGCAAGCTCTCATCCCCGAGAATAGCCTTCAACGAGAACTATATCAAGGATGTGGAAATGAAAATGGACAACCTCAACGGAGGTCTCGCCGGAGAACTGACCGGCAAATCCATAAATGTAGCCACCATTGCTCTTGAAAACAACAGCTTCAAGATATTCGCGAAAAAAGACTACATAGGTTTCGGATACTCATACGAGAATCCCGGAGACCTTGTGAACAAGGGCGAGGTTTTCATCACTGCAAATCTGCATCGGGACACTGAGGGCAAACTGTGCAGCCATATCAGGATGCTTCCGACGAGACTGCTTCTGAATTCCCGAGAATGGGCCGTCAATCCATCTTCCCTGAAAATAAACGGCGGTGACATCGACGTGGACAAGATAAGTTTCAGCAGCGGAGACCAGTCGATCAGGATTTCAGGAGGATATTCGAGTACACGCAAGGACACCCTTGTGATGCGGCTCGAAAGGTTCGACATATCCGTCATAAACCCGCTCCTGAAAAACAGATTCGGCATAGAAGGTGCCGTCACAGGCGAAGCCCGCATCTCGTCGGAATCTGAAGGCTACGGTCTTGCGATGAATTTCCTGAGCGATTCCACAAGACTGGCAGGAGCCGAAGCCGGGACACTCCGGATAAAAGCCGGCTGGGAGGACAGTGCCGGCAGATTCAACTTACTCGCCTCCAACGAACTTGCCGGGAACATGACATTTGAAATTGACGGACATTATTACCCGAAGGACAGACGTATCCTCGCCACGGCCGACCTCAGAAAGGTAGACATCTCGTATGCCCAGCCGTTCCTGGAATCCATATTCAGCGACATGCACGGGAATATTTCCGGAAAGATCGTAGCAGACGGACCATTGGATGACCTGAGCATAAGAAGTGAAGATGCAAGGATAGATAATTCCGAACTCCGGATCGCCTTCACCAATGTACCGTACAATGCCAGCGGTTCATTCCACATAGATGACACCGGAGTACATTTCGACGACATGTCCCTTCACGACCGGTTCGGCAATCAGGGCAGGATCACAGGAGGCATATCTTATGACCGGATGAAAGACATGAAGCTGGACGCTGCCATAAACATAACGGAAATGGAATGCCTGAACACGACCGAGGACGACAACAGCCAGTTCTACGGCAGTCTGTTCGCCTCCGGCACCCTGTCCGTCACAGGCCCGCTGAACTCCATCATGCTCAACGCGGACGCAAGCACGACCGGGTCCGGACAGATACATATCCCGATACCGTCATCAGCCACCGCAATCACCGGTGACCTGCTCACATTCAAACAGATAGAAAAAGAAGAATACATCGACCCTTATGAACTGATGATAAAGAAGATCAAGACCGGTAAAGAGACTAAGGGAGATCTTGGCATCAGGCTCAATGTCACGACCGGCCCTGACGTGGAGGCCTTCGTTGAAATAGACAAGGCTTCCGGAAATGTGCTCAGAGGACGGGGCGCCGGAAATCTCGAGATCGAACTCAGCGGCGGAGACTTCAACATCCTCGGAGACTATACCCTGACAAGCGGCAACTACAGATTCGTTGCCCAGGAACTTGCTTTCAGGGACTTCACGATCAGCGACGGCAGTTCCATAAAGTTCAACGGCGACATCATGGACAGCGATCTGGACATCAATGCCACCTACCGCACGAAAGCATCATTGGCAACATTGATTGCCGACACATCCTCGGTGGCCGCCAGAAGGACTGTCGACTGCGGCATCAACATTTCCGACAAGCTGAAGAACCCGCGTCTGGCCTTCTCAATCGACATACCGGACATTGACCCGACCATAAAATCGAGGGTGGAAAGTGCATTGAGCACTGAAGACAAGATACAGAAACAGTTCCTGTCACTGATAGTCTTCAACAGCTTCCTCCCCGATGACCAGTCAGGTGTCGTGAACAACGGCTCCCTCCTCTACTCCACAGTCACCGAACTCATGTACAACCAGCTGAACAACATATTCCAGAAACTGGACATTCCTCTCGACCTCGGTCTGAGCTACCAGCCGAACGAACGCGGGAACGACATATTCGACGTGGCCATTTCCACACAGCTGTTCAACAACAGAGTGACGGTAAACGGCAACCTCGGCAACAGGCAATACACCTCCTCCGGCAGCTCAAGCGATGTCGTGGGAGACCTTGACATCGAAATCAAGCTCGACAGGCCGGGACTGTTCCGGCTTAACATCTTCTCCCATTCCGCCGACCAGTACACCAATTACCTTGACGATTCCCAGAGAAACGGCATAGGCATAGCCTACCAGCAGGAATTCAACACTTTCAAGGAATTCTTCAGGAATCTGTTCACGAGAAAGAAAAAGAAACAGGAGGCGGACACCGGCCTGACAGACACAAAACAGAAAAAGAAGACCATAATAATCCAGCCCGAAAATGAATAAAGGAAAACTATACCTCATACCTTCACCCCTCGGGGACAATGATCCGTCGGAAGTGATCCCTGCGCCTGTCCTGGAATCCCTGAAAAGATTCCGGACATTCGTAGTGGAAGAAATCCGGACAGCCCGCAGATACCTTTCGAGAGCCGGACTGAAAGGCATGATCGACTCTCTGGAATTCCATGAATTGAATGAACACACACCACAGGCTCAGATAGAAAGCTACCTGAAGCTGTTCGACGACGGAAATGATGTCGCCCTTATATCGGAGGCCGGACTTCCTGCGGTAGCAGATCCTGGAGCCCAGCTTGTCGCCCTTGCCCACAGACACGGCATATCAGTCATACCGGAAACAGGCCCGTCATCATTGATGCTTGCACTCATGGCTTCAGGCCTCAACGGCCAGTCTTTCGCATTCTGCGGCTATCTTCCGGCAAAAAGCGATGAAAGGAAAGCCAGGCTGAAAGCCATAGAGAAACTTTCCGCCGCTGCCAGTCAGACACAGATATTCATCGAGACCCCATACAGAAACGACTCCATGCTGAAAGACATAACGGATGTCTGCCATCCTGAAACAAGACTGTGCATCGCCGCAGACATCACCCTGCCTGATGCCATGATAAAGACAGCCACGGTTTCAGAATGGAGAAAATCAGGGACAGTGATAGGTAAAAGACCATGTGTATTCATCCTGCAGGCATAAAATGGACAGAAAAGGGAAAATAGAACTCGAAGGCATGGTTTTCCATGCATACCACGGATGCTTCGAACATGAAAAGTCCGAGGGGAACACATTCACCGTGGACTTCAAGGGCAAGACAGACATCTCGAAAGCAGCTGCCAGCGACAGACTGGAAGATACCGCCGATTATGGCATACTGTACGATATAGTCAAATCAGAAATGGACAATAGATCCGACCTGCTGGAAAACGTAGCAGGAAGGATAGCGGCAGCCATCGAGAAAGCCATGCCGGAATTCACAAGATTCTCCGTGCGAGTCTCAAAGCGGAACCCGCCCGTGGCCGGCCAATGCGAATGGTCCAGAGTCACAGTCCGCGGCGGCAGCAAAAAGAAATGACCGGAATGAAGAAAATCGCATTCATAACCCTCGGCTGCAAACTCAACTACGCCGAGACATCCACATACGAGCGCGAATTCATAAGGAACGGGCTGCAACCTGTCCCATGGAACAGAGGCGCGGACATCTTCCTTGTCAACACCTGTACAGTGACGGAACACTCCGACAAGAAGTGCAGGAACATCATCCGCAAGCTCCACCGGCTGCGTCCAGATGCCGAAATAGTCGTCACAGGCTGCTATGCCCAGCTCAGGAAAGAGGAGATAAGGAAAATAGAAGGCGTGACATACGTATTCGGAGCAGAAGAGAAATCCATGGTAGTCCAGACGGTAATGGACCATATCAACGGGCTTGAACCATCAGCCACAGGATGCAGCTCCTTCTTCCCGGCCTATTCGTCCGGAGAGCGGACCCGCTCTTTCCTGAAAGTGCAGGACGGCTGTGACTACTTCTGCGCATATTGCACAGTACCATATGCACGTGGAGCCAGCCGGAACATCCCGATTGCCGACATTGTCAGACAGGCCTGGGAAATCTCGGCAGCCGGGATCAAGGAAATTGTCCTTACAGGGGTGAACACAGGGGACTTCGGGAAAAGCACAGGAGAACGGTTCATAGATCTGCTCAAGGCACTGGACAAGGTCGGAGGAATAGAAAGATACCGCATTTCATCGATAGAGCCGAACCTCCTGACAGAAGAAACCGTGGACTGGATAGCCTCCGGTACGAAATTCCTGCCTCATTTCCACATTCCGCTCCAGTCGGGCAGCGATACGGTCCTCAGGGAGATGGGCCGAAGATACGACACGGCTGCCTTCGAGGCAAAAATCCGGTATATCAGGGAAAAGATGGAGAAACCCGGGAGCCTGAAAGTGTTTTTCGGAATCGATGTCATCGCAGGCTTCCCCGGAGAAACCGACGGACTTTTCCGGGAGACATATGATTTCCTGAAAGACAGGATAAGACCTGCCTTCATCCATGTATTCCCGTACTCAAGACGTGCCGGCACAAGGGCTGCCGCGAGAAAAGACCAGGTAAAGGATGCGGTCAAGACCGAAAGGGTGCAGATGCTTGAAAAACTGTCGGACATGCTGCATGAGGATTTCATAAAGAGCCACAAAGGCATGAAAGCACATGTACTGTTCGAAAGCACCGTGAAAGACGGCATGATATCAGGGTACACCGAGAACTACATCAGGGTGGAACGTCCTGCGGAAAGCGGACTGGAAGGAAAGATAACGGAAATCGAACTGTAAGCCTATATGAAAGCAAGACTGACATTTCTTGGGACAGGGACATCGCAGGGAGTCCCGATGATAGGATGCGACTGCAACGTATGCAAATCACAGGATAGCCGGGACAAACGGTACCGGTCCTCTGCATTCCTGGAATACGGAGGGCTCAATATCCTGGTGGATGCCGGACCTGATTTCAGATCGCAGATGCTCAGGGCCGGGATAAGGCATCTCGATGCCATCCTCCTGACACATAACCACAAGGACCATACCGGGGGACTCGATGATGTCCGGGCTTTCAATTATATCGAGCGGGCGCCTATCCGGATATACTGCGAAAAATATGTAGAAGAGTCACTGAGACGAGAATACAGTTATGCATTCGCCGAAAAAAGATATCCGGGAGTACCTGAATGGCAGATTGTGAACATCGGGAACAGGCCGTTCACCGTACAGGAAAACATCCCTTCAGTAAAACTGACATGGAAAGACGGATACGGTTATGAAAAGACACCGTGCGAACAGACGGAAGAACCGCGCAGCGCAGAGGTCATACCGGTAAGAGGCCGGCATTTCAATCTTCCGGTCCTCGGCTACAGATTCGGGGACATTGCATATCTGACAGACATGAATTTCATTCCGGAGGAAGAATTCGACAAGCTGCAAGGTCTGGAACACTTCGTCATCAACTGTGTGCGCAGAGGCAGGCATCTGTCGCATTTCTCTCTGGAAGAGGCTGTAGCCGTGGCCCGGCGCGTCGGGGCAAGACACTCCTGGCTCACCCATCTGTCGCATCAGCTGCCGCGATATGAAGACCTGTGCAAGGAATTGCCCGACGGGATTCTTCCGGCATATGACGGACTTGTTCTGGAGTAATGGGGCAAAAATATTTTTGACAATATTTCTGATTTTTTTGTTATCTTTGGAGGATAGCATTGTGGCGGCATGGATTTTTCATGAACGCCGCCGACTCAAAACTCAAATCAGAAGATAAAATGCCAGGATTAACAGGACACATTTCTCAAGTAATAGGACCGGTTGTAGACGTGCATTTCGACCTTTCCGGTGAAGATGTCTCCAAAGAACTTCCCAGAATACATGACGCATTGACCATCAGGAAGAAGAACGGAAGGACTCTGATACTTGAAGTACAGCAGCATATAGGTGAAGACACCGTGAGGACTGTCGCGATGGACAGTACAGACGGGCTGCAGCGCGGCATGGAGGTGACGAATACTTTCGCCCCTATCACCATGCCTGTCGGAGCCCAGATCAGAGGAAGAGTCATGAACGTGACGGGAGACAGCATAGACGGTATGGATGAGCTCGACAGGAAAGGAGCCCTTCCTATCCACAGGGAGCCTCCAAAATTCGAGGATCTTACCACTTCACAGGAAGTCCTGTTCACTGGCATAAAAGTCATTGACCTGCTTGAACCTTACCTCAAAGGCGGGAAAATCGGACTTTTCGGAGGAGCCGGAGTAGGCAAGACGGTCCTGATCAAGGAGCTGATAAACAACATAGCGAAGAAGCATAACGGATTCTCCGTATTTGCCGGAGTCGGTGAACGTACACGCGAGGGCAATGACCTGCTCAGGGAAATGATCGAATCCGGAGTCATAAAATACGGTGACGAATTCCTGAAAAGCATGGAGGAAGGGCATTGGGACCTTTCGAAAGTAGACCATAGCGTGCTTCCGGAATCCCAGGTGGCCATGGTGTTCGGACAGATGAACGAGCCGCCGGGAGCACGTTCGTCAGTGGCCCTGTCCGGGCTTACGCTCGCTGAATCCTTCAGGGACAGCGGTGGTGACGAAGGCCCGCGCGACATCCTTTTCTTCATAGACAACATTTTCCGTTTCACACAGGCAGGCTCTGAAGTTTCGGCGCTCCTTGGACGTATGCCGTCCGCAGTAGGATACCAGCCGACACTTGCCACAGAAATGGGACAGATGCAGGAAAGGATCACCTCCACGAAAAACGGCTCCATAACTTCTGTCCAGGCTGTATACGTACCGGCTGATGACCTTACAGACCCGGCCCAGGCTACGACATTCACCCATCTGGATGCCACGACAGTCCTCAGCAGGAAAATCACGGAACTCGGCATCTACCCCGCTGTAGACCCTCTCGAATCCACTTCCAGGATTCTCGACCCGAACATAGTCGGCAAGGAACATTATGAAACCGCACAGCGCGTAAAACAGATACTTCAGAGGAACAAGGAACTGCAGGATATCATATCCATTCTTGGTATGGACGAACTTTCGGATGAAGACAAACTGACAGTGAACAGGGCGCGTCGTGTTCAGAGATTCCTTTCGCAGCCGTTCTCAGTAGCCGAGCAGTTCACCGGAGTACCGGGTGTGATGGTAAGCATCGAAGACACCATCAAAGGCTTCAACATGATCCTCGACGGTGAAGTGGACGAACTGCCGGAACAGGCATTCCTGAACGTAGGTACGATTGAAGAAGCCATAAAGAAAGGCAAGGAGCTTCTGGACGCAGCAAGAAGACAATAATCCTTCAGGGAGGCTGACATGAAACACAAAAGCGGAATATATCTCAACATAGCATCTCCGGAAGAACAGATCTCCAGGCGGATGGTCGCGCAGGTTACACTGCCCGGCACTGCCGGCAGGTTCACCGTGCTGTCCGGTCATGCACCGCTGATTTCATCATTGACTGAAGGCGATATAGAATACAAGATAGGCGACTTAAAGGAAAAGGTGCACATAAAGTCCGGATTTGTGGAAGTGCTCGAAGACACTGTGTCCGTATGCGCCGAAACCTGGGAGAAACTGCAGAAATGAACAAGATTTGCAAATACATGCTGCTGGCATTCCTCATACTGATGCCCGATGTTTCCGCCCATGCGGCAGACACCGGAGCCGCAGCGCCTGATGTAGACATCAAATCCATGCTCTTCGGGCACATCGGGGACTCCTACTCGTGGCATATCACAAAAATCGGAGAAAAGGATATTGTCATACCTCTGCCCGTAATCGTCCACAGCAGCACCGGATGGCACTGTTTCCTGTCCTCAAGACTTGAAGACGGGCCGTATGAAGGACTGTATTGCGCGGAAGGAGGGGAATTTGACGGCAAAATAGTCGAGAAGGACGCGGCAGGCAATGAGGTCCGCCCGTTCGATATCTCTATCACAAAGAACGTGGCAGGGCTGATGATCAACAGCCTGATACTTGTGCTGCTGATACTCGGATGCTCCCGATGGTACAGAAGACACGATGTGCTGAAGGAAGCCCCTGCCGGGATAGCCGCAATCCTGGAACCGGTCATCACTTTCATAAACGATGATGTGATCAAGGACTCAATACCGGAAGACCAGAGCCGGAAATATGCACCATATCTTCTTACGGCGTTCTTCTTCATCCTGATCAACAATCTGATGGGGATTGTCCCTGTGTTCCCGGGAGGTGCGAATACTACCGGCAATATAGCCGTAACGCTTGTTCTGGCACTGTGCACATTCGTGGCTGTGAATCTTTTCGCGAACAGACATTACTGGAAGGACATATTCTGGCCCGATGTGCCGTGGTGGCTGAAAGTCCCGATACCGCTCATACCTCTGACAGAACTGCTCGGAATCTTCACGAAACCGTTTGCCCTGATGATAAGGCTTTTCGCGAACATTATGGCAGGCCATGCCATAATATTGAGCTTCGTCTCGATTATCTTCATAACCGTCAAGATGGGGCCGGCAATCAACGGCGGGATGAGTTTCATAACAGTGGTTTTCGGCATTTTCATGGATCTGCTCGAACTGCTTGTGGCTTTCATCCAGGCATATGTGTTCACGATGCTCTCCGCAGTATTCATCGGACTCGCCCATGAAGGCGGGACACGGAAGCAGGCAGAAGCCGAAGAAGAATAGAAACAAATGACAACAATTTAAAAACAGAGAAATTATGTTACTTTCCACATTATTGCTTCAAGCTGCAGCAGGGGCTGCTCTTGGAAAAATCGGTGCCACAATCGGTGCTGGTCTGGTAGCTATCGGTGCAGGACTCGGAATCGGAAAAATCGGAGCCTCGGCCATGGAATCCATGGCCCGCCAGCCTGAAATAGCAGGAAACATCCGTACGAACATGCTTATCATCGCCGCATTGATCGAAGGTGTAGCCATGTTCGCAGTGATCGTATGCTTCATAGCTGTCGTCTAAAACCAAGGAGGTAAACGATGTCGTTGCTGATGCCTGACAGCGGGCTTCTTTTCTGGATGCTTGTAATTTTCCTGACAGTGGTCGCCATCCTCGCCAAATGGGGATTTCCGGTGATCACATCCATGGTGGACAAGCGTCGGAAATACATCGACGAATCCCTGACCCTTGCAAGGAAGGCAGATGAAAAGATGGCCAACCTCACGAAGGAGCACGAAAGGATTATCGGAGAAGCCCGCGCCGAACAGAACAGACTGCTGAAAGAAGCGGCAGAAGCCAGGGACAACATCATCAGACAAGCGAAGGCCAAGGCACAGGATGAAGCTGACAAGCTGCTTGCGGAAGCCAGGATCCAGATAGAGGCGGAAAAGGAAAGCGCGCTCAGCTCGATACGCAGCCAGATAGCTCTTATCTCGGTGAATGTAGCGGAGAAAATCATACGCAAGACATTGGCTGAAGACAAGGAGCAGCAGGAACTTATCAGGAAGATGGTGGACGAATCCCTGAAGATGGACTCTGATACGGTAAAGAACTAAAAGGAAAAGAATGGCGATGAATACAGGATTGGTCTCTGCAAGGTATGCGTCTGCACTGCTCAAGTTTGCCACGAAGACGGGAAATGAAGAAGTCGTGTACAGGCAGGTTCTTGCCCTCCACCACAGCCTTTCCTCGGTGCAGAAGCTGAGGGAACTGATCGATAACCCGATGGGGCTGCCGGACAAGATGAAATTCGGGCTTCTCGTCTCCGCTCTCGGAAAAGAGGAGATGGCTGACGAACTGCAGAGGTTCATCCGTCTGGTGATGAAGAACCGCAGGACAAAATTCCTGAGATTCATGTTCGTATCCTTCATTATCCAATACAGGGATGCCCACAACATCAAATTCAGCCGGCTCATCACAGCCGTTCCCGCTCCCGAGCTTGAAGACAGGCTGAAAAGGATCATCAGGGAAAGAAAGGGTGATTCCGTGATATTCGAGCACAGGATAGATCCCGGGATAATCGGAGGATTCATCATTGAGATAGACGGTTTCAGGCTTGATGCAAGCACTGCCACGCAGCTGAAATCCGTCAGGAGACAATTTATCGAGAAAAACAGAAGAATAGTATAAGTTATGCCCCAGAATATAAAACCAAGTGAAATTTCAGACGTACTGCTCAGACAGCTCGAGGAAATAGATACCGGACTGAAATTCGAGGAAGTCGGTGAAGTCCTGCAGGTCAGCGACGGAGTGGCACGGATCTACGGTCTGACCAAAGCCGAAGCAAATGAACTCCTTGAATTCGAGAACGGGGTCAAGGCCGTGGTCATGAACCTCGAGGAGGACAATGTAGGTGCAGTCCTGCTCGGACCTACCGACCTTATCAAGGAAGGTATGACTGTCCGCAGGACCGGCAGAATCGCATCCATCGATGTCGGGGAAGGCATGCTGGGCCGCGTAGTCGATCCTCTCGGCACGCCGCTCGACGGAAGAGGCAAGATAGACGGAGAGCTTACGGAAATGCCGCTTGAAAGAAAAGCCCCTGGGGTGATTTTCCGCCAGCCGGTCACCGAACCGCTTCAGACCGGTCTCAAGGCCATAGACGCCATGATTCCCATAGGTCGTGGACAGAGAGAGCTTATCATAGGTGACAGACAGACCGGGAAGACAGCCATAGCCATCGATACCATAATCAACCAGAGGGAGAACTGGCTTGCGGGCAAGCCGGTCTACTGCATTTATGTCGCCATTGGCCAGAAAGGGTCCACTGTGGCGAATATCGTCAATACGCTGCGTGAGAAAGGTGCCATGGATTACACAATCGTAGTGGCGGCGACAGCGGCTGACCCTGCAGCCCTTCAATATTTTGCAGCATTCGCCGGGGCGGCCATCGGGGAATATTTCCGCGACACCGGACGTCATGCGCTCGTGGTCTACGATGACCTTTCAAAACAGGCTGTAGCATACCGTGAAGTCTCACTTATCCTGAGAAGACCCTCCGGACGGGAAGCATATCCTGGAGACATATTCTATCTGCACTCGAGACTTCTTGAAAGAGCCGCAAAGATCATCGGCCAGCAGGAAGTGGCCGAGCAGATGAACGACCTGCCGGAAAGCATGAAAGGGAAAGTGAAATGCGGAGGCTCCCTTACTGCCCTGCCAATCATCGAAACCCAGGACGGAGACGTGTCTGCATATATCCCGACCAATGTGATATCCATCACGGACGGCCAGATATTCCTCGAAACCGATCTGTTCAACCAGGGATTCAGACCTGCCATAAACGTGGGTATATCCGTATCCCGTGTCGGAGGAAGTGCCCAGGTCAAGAGCATGAAAAAGGTGGCAGGTACTCTTAAGATAGACCAGGCGCAATACCGCGAACTGGAATCTTTCTCGAAGTTCAGCAGCGACATGGATCCTGTCACCGCCATGGCGATAGACAGGGGGAGGAAGAACAACCAGCTTCTTATCCAGCCCCAGTACTCCCCTATGCCTGTCGGAGACCAGATTGCAATACTCTATTGCGGCACCCGAGGCCTCATGCAGTCAATCCCGCTTGACAAGGTACGTGACTTCCAGTCGGCATTTCTTGACCGTATGCATGCATCGCACGAAGCTGACGTGCTTAAGCCGCTGGCTTCCGGCCAGTTCGACAAGAACATCGAATCAATCATACAGAAGGAAGCCTCAGCTACGGCTCTCCAGTTCAGGAAATGACTTTTTGCGGCTCTGTTTAATTTAAATCAAGTCGGAAGATGGCATCATTGAGAGAAATAAAGGACAGGATAAATTCAGTCAACGGCACATTGAAGATAACCTCTGCAATGAAGCTTGTGGCATCATCCAAGCTCCGCAAAGCACAGAATGCCATAGGCAATCTTCTGCCGTATCAGCGGCAGATGCACAAGATGCTTGCAGACCTGCTCGAAGGGAAAGACTCAATCGGGAACGAGTTCACGGCCGAAAGGCCGCTGAAGAAAGTGGCTATTGTGGCATTTGCCTCCAACTCATCGCTTTGCGGAGCATTCAACTCAAATGCCATCAGGCATTTTACGGAGGCTGCAGAAAGATACAGGAAACAAGGGGTGAAACCACGCGACATTAAAGTCTTCGCCATAGGCCGGAAAATGGCAGATGCTGTCGGAAAGATGGGATTCGAGCTCTGCGGTGACTATACCCGTCTGGCTGACAAGCCGTCATACAGCGAAGCTTCGGATCTGGCCAGGACGCTTATGGATATGTTCACAGGAAAAGAAGTGGACAAGATCGAACTCATATACACACACTGCAAGTCTACATCCACCCAGATCCCGGCAAACGAGACGTATCTTCCGATATCCATAGGGTCTTCCCTGCAGGAGCACGATGACGAACCTCACGGCAATGCCGACTTCATAGTCGAACCTGATCTCAAGTCTGTTCTTGAAGTGCTTCTTCCGGAAGTGCTCCTCATGAAAATCTACGCTGTCCTTCTCGATGCAAACGCTGCCGAACATGCAGCCAGAATGATGGCCATGCAGCTCGCCACCGACAACGGCAACCAGCTCCTTGACGAAATACGTCTCCAGTATAACAAGCAGCGCCAGCAGGAAATCACAAACGAGCTTCAGGACATCATAGGTGGCACGTTAGCTTGATCCGGGAAGGTTATTGACATGTAACATAATCATTACCTCAAAATATTGGCAAGAAATATGTCTTGACAGATGTATAGCAAAAGAACCACAACCTTGTAAAAAGGTCATGGCTCACAACAATAAAAACAAAGGAAGGGCGTTTTATTCCCTTATACGTTTGTTAAAGTGGTAAAATGGTCGTGAATAAGTCGCAGGACTTCCACGAAAATCCAGTTTTTCAGCCCCTGTCGGCAACCCTGTAACAAGACCAGACAAAGCAAGCCGTTCTTCCAACACTCCCCTCTCAGAAATCACAGTAAAATCTCCGCAAAATCCTGTCTGACATTCACATAATATTTCCGAAATTAATAGTCCAGCCATTGTCCAGCCACCGCAAATCCAAGATACTCCCATATAAGAAAATGAATACTAAATATTTTGCCTAATGTACCGTATTTTGGTACAGTGTAAATGTAACTTTGGTCAGACAAAATCAGAAGAGATGAAACTAATCGACTTTATCAGCAACTTCCCCGATGAGGAAAGC
>CALVDT010000067.1 GCA_944326385.1 uncultured Bacteroidales bacterium
CTTCACCAGGCGGATATCATCAGAAAACAGCTGGCGATAGGGCAGACTGCCGTCAAGGTTTTTCTGGACAGCATGCTTGCAGAGACAGGCTGGCCTTATACACTCGGATATGAGGATTTCACATGGACTCTTGAAGTGAAAGTCCGGTATCACAGAGCGGTAACGATGAAAATACCTGTCGACATCGATATAGACAAGCTCACCGGCATCAAAGAGCGGCTTCAGAATCTGATCGACGCCAGCAACGCCATGGGAGCTGTCTCCATGACGCTGAAGAACTATGGGAACAAGTCCGATTGGAAAATAAAATAATGAAAATATATGGCTGTAAATATAACCACCAGAGAACTCCTTCAAATACTTGAATATACTCCTGCCGGACACAACATCATGCTCTCAGGCAAGCATGGCATAGGCAAATCCAGAATCATCACGGAATATTTCGAGTCCAGGGGAATGAAAGTCGTGACTCTTTTTCTTGGGCAGATGAGCGATCCGGGGGACCTGCTCGGACTGCCGAGAAAAGATAACGCCTCGGACAGGACAGTGTTCATGCCTCCGTACTGGTTTCCTGTGGACGGCAAGCCTGTCGTGCTCTTTCTGGACGAACTGAACAGAGCCCGTCCGGAGATATTGCAGGCCATCATGGATCTGGCTCTGAACAGGACTCTTGCAGGCAGAAGCCTTCCTGAAGGAAGCCGTGTCATTTCGGCTGTGAACGAAGGTGACGAATACCAGTTGACAGACCTTGATCCCGCGCTGGTCTCCAGATTCAATATCTACAATTTCTGTCCGACACCCGGAGAATGGCTGCTCTGGGCCGACAAAAACGGCATTGAGCACAGCGTCATAGATTTTCTTAACGAGAATCCTGTTTATCTGGACGGTGACGGCAGAAACACAGGGGAAATGCAGATTTTTGACAGGATTCCGGACCGTCGCTCATGGGAGAGGGTGTCGGATATTCTGAAGAAGTCAGAGGCCGGGCCGCAGGTTCTCAAGAAAACAGTGGCCGGGATTATCGGCATAAAAGCGGCGAATGCGTTTTTTGAAAATTATTCCGTCAGGAACAGAATTGCGCCTGAGGCAGTCCTTTCGGACTTTGACTCATGCAAAGCCCGGCTTCAGAAACTTGTACCGCATGAGATCACGATACTTAACGAAGGCATCTACAGGTGTATCGAACTGGGAAAACAGGGCGAAGCGGCTTCCTCGAACCTTATGAAATACCTGCATTGGCTTGCGGACGGAGGAAAGCGTGAATGCATGGCTCATTTCTGTTCATTGTTCGAGAATGCTGCCTATGCCAAGGCGAACATGTTCATGATGACGACAGGATGTTTCAAGTACATTACTGATTTCATAAAGACTATCTGATGGAAGAGCGTCTGAAAAAGGTGGCAGAGGGATGGTATCTGACCGAACCGGCGCTGTTCATGGCATTCTGCTCACATTATTTGGCAGAAAACAGGACCATGAAAGTCGCAATGCGCAGCGGCAGGCAGATGATAGAGTACAATCCTGTCATGATGCAGGACTGGAATGATGCCAAGCTGGCTGAGAGGCTGAAACTGGAGGTGGCGAGAATCCTCCTCGGGCATCCTTACCAGAGGCTGCCATACAATGCAGACCTGTCCATAGCCGGGCTGGCGAGTGATGTCACTCTTGACTCCCTGTACCGCTCGCATACCGTCCTCCCTGTCCCGCGGAATCCGGATCTTCCGGGGAATCTGTGCTTTGAGGAATACTATATCCTGCTTCGGAGATATTTTTCAGAAACAGCTGCTTCCGGAGACGATGTTTCTGCCGGAGAATATCTTGAAGGCCATGAAAATGCTTTGGCAGGCCTGCATGACAGGGAAATCGGACAGGGGAGTGATCTGGCTGCGCTTTGGGAAGAGGATCAGATGATGCAGGAAACAGTCAGGGAGATGGTCAGAAACATCACAGGTTCAAACCAGTGGGGAAGCCTTCCGGCAAATTTCAGGGAGCAGGTCATCGCGGCGAATATTGTCAGAATCGACTACAGGGCGGTGCTGTCCATGTTCAGGGCGTCAGTCATCGGATCCAGGCGGCAGCTGACACGGATGAAGCCAAGCCGCAGATACGGGTTCGGGCAGATGGGAAGCAAGAGAGACTTCTCCACCCGACTGTTGGTGGCGCTTGACGTAAGCGGTTCCGTGAGTTCCCGATGCCTTTCGCAGGCGCTTTCTGTCATAAACCGTTTTTTCAAGTACGGTGTCGAATCTCTGGATGTCATACAATTCGACGCAGGAATAAAGGGCGGGAAAATGACCATGAAAAAAGCCATGAAGCGGATAGAGGTCTGCGGACGTGGGGGCACCAGTTTTCAGGAGCCTGTGGACATGTTCGCTGAAGAGAAATATGACGGTCTGATCATGGTCACTGACGGTTATGCACCTGAACCGGTATTTCCGGAAGGATCAAAGGGCAGAATCATGTGGATGATATATGCCCCGTCCCGGCAATACGGAAAATCGGAACTGCCTTCCGGCCTGGCCTGGATCGGCGACTATCCTCGCTCCGGATATATCCTGCTGCCGAATGTCTGACGTCATGAAATTTACCGAAGGCGAGTATTCCGTGGGCAAGGATGAAGATCTGGCATTGAGAAACCGGAGGCAGGTGTTCATAAATGAAACGCGGACCAGGAAAGCAGTCCATCTGGTCCTGATCACTACGTATGGACTTGCGCAGAACCGATGGTCTTCAGTATATCAGAATGTCATTACGGCAGAAGACCTTATCGGTAAATGAAACATGTGGAATCTAATGACGGAGGCATTCGTATATGGCGAAAATATATCAGTTGAAAAGGATGGCCGTCATCCTCAACAGGCTAAGCGGAGGCCGGAGTATCAGCCCCGGTGATCTTGCGGAGTATGTGTCGCGCACCATGTCACTTTTTGATGACAGCCGGTCTGAAATATCTCTGCGTACCATACAGCGTGACATAGAGACCATAGGAGAACTTTTCCATATCTGCATAGCATGCGGACCGGACAGGAAATACCGTATAACTGACCGTGGAGGCAGCGCTGATGATTACGAGTCCATGCTCTTGAATTTCGAACTGCTCAGTTCAATAGATGCCGACACAGTCCTGCAGAAATATGTCCTGTCGGAACATCGCCGGCCGGCATTCAACGTGGATATTTCCGATTTGCTGTTTGCCATCAGGGAATGCTATCCTGTAGAATTTGATTATACTTTGGTGCGTCACGGCGGCAAGGTGGTGCATAAAAAGCTGCAGCCTCATTTTCTGAAAGAGTCTCAGCAGAGATGGTATTTGGCCGGATTCGATGCGGACGGTGCATTGAAGACATTCGGTTTGGACCGAATGCAAAACGTATCTGTGGTCACGGACGAAAAGTTTGTCAGGGATGAAAGTATCGATATTCCGGCCTTGTTCCGTGAAAGTTTCGGTATATGGAACGATCCTTCGGATCCGGTTGAGGAAATTGTGCTCAAGTACGATAAATTGGACGGTGCATTCGTGAAGACATTGCCGTTGCATTCGTCTCAGGAGATACTTTCCGACACTGACGACGGGCTTGTTGTCAGACTCAGGCTGCGCATAACCAACGATTTCGTGATGGCTCTTCTTGCCAGGAGCCGTTCCGTCGAGGTCGTATCTCCGGAACACCTCCGCCGTCGGCTGCACGACGTATATGCCGCAGCTCTTGAGCGTAATTGTTGACAATTTTTTTGTTTTTCTGTCCGGACGACATGTTTTGTCGCCCGGACAATTTATTTTTGCCTGAAAGTGAACGCAATACCCCAGCGAGATGTTTGTTTTTACAGGAACATTTTGTAGCTTTGTGTGTTGCAGGCTGCAAACCTGCAATGACATATTGACTGATGAAAGTGTTTCAGCTTTTATCCTTGAATCGAAATCTGGTAAATTTCATTGTGCCGAGGATAAGCAGTACGGACACTCATCACCGTGTTTCGTTATGTATCGTTC
>CALVDT010000068.1 GCA_944326385.1 uncultured Bacteroidales bacterium
ATGTCCTGTCACTGACATCTTGTCGTATATGACTTCCCCGACGAAATCATCCAATGACGGTTCCTGCCTCAGGCCCTTCAATTCAACATACCTGAAACCGTGATAGGTAAATGCCGGTCTCCATTCAACCGTCTCCGAATCCTTTGACACATACTTGTCCGTCACTTCCGCCGAGCGGAGATTTTCCGTATAGATTGTGGTATCGGCATTCAGGGTTTCGGCAAAGCGCATCTGTAACGTATCACCTTTCTGCTGCCCCTTGATACTTACGGCAAGCCATCCGACCATATTCTGCCCCACGTCCAAAATGTAAGTATCGCCTTTCCTGACAATATCTACAGGTTTTACATGGTCTTGGACAGTTATTCCGGGAGCAGATTGCGGTCTCAATATTCCTCCCGGGGATTTTACAACCTGCGCCTTTTGCCATGCACTGTCATCATAGCCGGCAAGATCCCAGCCGTCCATTTCCATATTGGCGTTGTACCTTTCTCCATCGAACAGATTCCCCATACGGGTCGGACCGTTTACGGTAATCTTCCAACTGTCATCGGAAACGACCATATCCTTGTCTCCATTATCATATTCGATTTCGAGTTGGAGAAACAGACGCGGCGTACCGAAATGTCTGAAATGCTCGGGACCGTATTTCATGGGATTCCGTTGGATTCTCAATCCTGTATATCGTCCTCCTGACAATATGACTCCGATTGCGTTCTCCCCATCCTCAAGAGCGTCTGTAACATCGAATGTATTGAAATAGACTGTTCTCGAATAATCGGATACAATAGGTTTAAGAAGCTCATCCGCTCCTATCTCCTTCCCGTTTATGAATGCCTCGTAAAGCCCGAGTCCTGACACATACAATGTCGCCTTCCTGACTTTTCCTGCCACTCCGAACTCCTTCCTGCAGTACCTCGGAGTCACATGTGTCTTGCCTATAAGCACGTCGCTGTCGAAATCGCGTCCGATCCATTCCCCTTCAAGTTCGGAAGGGTCCAGAATACTCAACCGGAAATATGCCGGTTCACTCTCTCCCGTACCTGCATTGGTAGTGGATATGACTTTCCAATAGGCTTCATCCCGGCTATTCAACTGCCTGCCTCCATAAGGAATGAATACAGACTTGTCAGAATTTACCACCCCGGAATCCCACAGATCCCCTTCATTTCTCATGAGGGCCTCCTTTGTCGAAGAAACCAATATCCGGTAGCTTTCCTGCAATACATCCTGTTTCCGCGATTCTATTTTCCAACTGAATCTCGGCTTGTCCGTGGAAAGTGCTTCGGGATTCTCCTGATGCTCCACCGTAGGTGCTACGATTCTGACATCCTGTGAGCAGGACAAGCACATTGCCACAAGTGCATAAAACAATATTATCCTTTTCATAATCATACAAAATTTGCATTGTTACCTGTTTATCGTCAGACTTCCCGATTCCTGCACGTTCTCATATTTGGTAATATTTGCATTCGCCACGTCCATCCCGATAATCTGACCGTACATCTCAGTACCAGCATGTCCGTTGATTACAATAGGTGCTTCATTGATCACATTTTCCAAGGAAGTTTCAATCAGATAGCCTTCGACCGGAGCCGTATCGCGCCCTATTATGCCTCCTATTCCGGATCCGTTAGTATTTGATGCCAATGGCATACCGTTAAGATTTGCCGTTATAGAACCTTTGTTGCTGCATCCGCTCAAGATGACCCTTCTCGATGCGTCTCCGATTATCCCCCCTATTCTTGCTCCGTTAGTCCCGTAAGTTTTGGTCTGCGTATATTGCAAGTTTCCTGAAAATTCACAGTCTATGAATTCAGCGCTGCAATTCCGTCCGGTACCTGCTTCTGCAAGAAATCCGCCTATAGCCTTGACAGCTTCACCGACAATGATGTCACCGGACATGGTACAATTCCTGAACGTTACCGTCGCATTGCCGCTTCCGTCCAATGTCCCGACAAAACCTCCCACATACGTTGTCTGCACGGAAGAATTCTCGTAAACAATATCTGCCGAGACATTCACATTTTCTATTATCACGCCCTGTGCCGTAATAATGGCGGCAATGCTTCCATGATGGCTTGTCCCTGACTGATTCGACAATCTGAATTCCCCGGCAATATCAAGGTTTGAAACATTTGCCGACAAATTCTGGAAAATGCTGCATTTCGGAAGAGAACTCGAGTAGTTTACCGTCATGGTATATCCTTTCCCGTCTATCGGTATGTCCATGTTCTTTATGAAATATGCCTTGGTCGCATCCATGGTCTCTTCACCGAGCACAATGTCATCATTAAGGACGAGCGTTCCGTCAACAAGGTAAGGTGACGTATCTCCGGCATTCAGATACGCGTCCTTGAA
Organism: uncultured Bacteroidales bacterium; assembly: GCA_944326385.1. Lineage (GTDB taxonomy): Bacteria > Bacteroidota > Bacteroidia > Bacteroidales > UBA932 > Cryptobacteroides. The sequence goes on from CALVDT010000068.1 coordinate 2,362, forward strand.
TGCCAGCATGTCTTCAGTACTGTTGATTCCGAGAATCCTGAGATTGACTGTATTGCTCGGAATCTCGTCCCCTGTCACAGCTATGCCCGTAAGCGACATTTCTCCGAATCTTGCATGTTCTACACCTTCAGAAGGCGCAGTGACACTGATTATTCCCTCCTGCATCCTGTCATAGTTTACGCTCCATCCTTGAGGGACCGTACTCTTCGTCATATCCACGGAAGCAATGGCTCCTGCCGAACAAATCATGTCTATGGTCTGACCATAGGCAAACGACTGCCCGCCGAGTTCGAACTGGAAAGTCAGTTCCTCAACAGCGTTTACCTCGAACTTTACGGCAAGCGATTCATCAATCTTGCCGGACCATGAAACCGGAACGACCTCGACTTCGCCACTATGGACGTCGGATTCAGAATCGAATGAAGGTGAAATTATTGTAAATTGTCCTCGCTCACGCTGCTGGGTACTCCATCCTTGAGGAACCGATATATTGAAATTTTTCACACTTGATGAAATTTCACACTGATAAGTGATTCTGCTGCTCATGGTAAACTGCTGGACAACGCTTATGTCAGGTGAAATTATCTTGAAACTCATAGGACCTTCGGAAACGGCTACATTCATGAAAAACTGCTTATGTCCACCCTGACCGTCGTATGCCCGAAATTCAATCTGACCTTCAGTTGCCGCCCCTTCATGGTCATATTCCGGAGCCGTAACGGTAACGGTGTTTGAACTCATTTTCACTTCTGCCGTCCACCCTTCAGGAGGAGTGGCCGTAATTCTGGATGTCCCCGAATATTCTATCTCATATTCCACGGATGTCTGATACTCTATAATCTGCAGAGTTTCAAGCACCGATTCTCCATTCAGTTTTACATCCAGAACCGGATTGGGCTCCTGTATGTCAAAACGTTCTTTTTCACATGCAGCTATTGCAAAAATACAAAATGCCGACATCAATATTCTTTTCATGACCAAATGTTTTTATAGTTAATAAATCAATAACCGGGGTTCTGGACCATCTTTTCATTGGATGTTATCTCAGTCAGCGGGATCGGCCACAAGTAATCTCTCTCAGGATTGAATCTGCGTTCTTCGACAAAGAACAATTCTTCCGAATCAGGCATTTTCGCTCCATATACACTGCAGTTCATTACCTCTTCCCCTATCTTCCATCTACGGATGTCCATCAGCCTGTGCCCTTCAAATGCAAGTTCCACCCGTCTTTCCCTGCGGACAAGTTCACGCAGTTTTTCCTGTGTGGCGTATTTGCTTCTGTCAACCGGTGGCATACCTGCCCTGTCTCGTATCATGTCAAGGTATTCGTATATTTTCGGATCTCCCAATTCTCCCAATTCGATGGCACATTCGACATAATTGAGAAGGACCACTGCATATCTCATAAGCTGGAACGGAAGCGTACCCGTAGACAAATCAGACAATGTCAGATCCTGCTCATTCACCCATTTCTTTATCCAGTATCCTGTTTTTGAAGAATTCCTCTTTCCTATATAATCAAGACTTTCAGAGGACCATACCTGATTTGAATATCCGAGAAATTCTTCATTCGGGAAACATATCGTCATGCCCAATCTCGGGTCCCGGTCTTCGGGTGTCGGATAAATATGATAATGCCGACGTTCATCTTCCGACAATTCATCCAAGGTCCTTCCGTCTTTCAATTCATACGCATCGAGCATTGATGCGGTAGGGGCGACCCCGGTGCCACCGTTTCTGTATCCCGGAGGAAGAAGACGCCACGTTGCCTGACCCGCTCCTTTGTCCTTGGTAAGTATGCTCTCCGGAGTATTGTTTGTATATGCTTCGTACAGGAACTGCTCGCTGTAACTGTGCTCAGGATCTGCAGGACTCCGATACAGGTCGTAGATATTAAGGTCAATCACTTTCTGCGCCCATGCCTTTGCGTTTTCCCAGTCACTGACAAACATATACAGATACGAAATATAGGCATAGCATGCTCCTTTCGTCCATCTCCACCGTTCTTCCGGCACCTGTGGCTTCACAGGTAGATTCTTCGATGCTTCTTCCAGTTCGGTCACAATCCAACTTATGACCTCCTCCTGGCTTTTCCGTTCCAATTTCTGCTCTGAAGGTGTCAGTACATGATCTACGACAGGAATAGGACCGAATAAGGTAAAAAGTTCCAAATGATAGTATGCTCTCAATGCCCTCGCTTCTGCCGCCCACATATCCACGCTCTGTATTCCTTCATGCGGTTGTTTGTCCGGGTCGAATACTGCCTTATGGTAGTTCTCAAGATACCTGCAACACCTTCTTATGACGGCCCATTTCATGTTCCATATATTGGTGATGGACGTCATGGAACTTGACGCAGTACCATAGGTCAATGACGTATTGTCCACATAGTTGGCACATGTCACGCCGTTGTCCGTCAATCCTTCATTCTCCACTTTCATGTTATAATAGGCCATGGAACCTGTAGTCTGCGAAATATCCCTTGCCGTATATACGAGGGTCCCGCCCGGCATCGGACGATATAATTGCTCAAGAACGGTCTGCAGCATTTCCTTGCTTACCCACCACTCTTCTTCCGTAGTCTGATGCTCAGCGTCGCGTGTCAGAAAATCTGAACATCCGGATATCAGGAACACGATGCCGGCTATGCAGGCTAATTTGTATAGAATGTTTTTGGTTTTCATGATAATTTGAACTATGGTTGAGTTTATGACTTGTCAGAATCCTATATTAAGGCCTATACTGTAGGTCTTGAACATCGGATAGTTGGTAGCCGCGCTGCTCGTTTCTGGGTCAATAATCTTGATATGACTGAAAGTAAACGGATTCTGCGCATTCAGATACAGTCTGAACATTGATGCATGAATCTTCTTTGCCAAGCCGGCAAAATTATAGCCGACCTGTATATATTTTACTCTTGCAAAAGCCCTGTTGAACTGCCAGAATGTCGAACTGTAATCATTGGCAGTCCCGCTTGGCGTAGGTCTCGGACGGGCGGCATATTTGTCAGGATTCTCTTTCGTCCAGTGGTCAAGCTGCCATTTCTGTACGGAACCTGTCCCCGCTGTAGTCAACGGCTGCACATAGATTCCTGACAGGAAACCGTTGTAATTGCCCGTACCTGTAACCTGCATGTCAATATCGAAATTCTTATAGGCGAATGACAGATTCCCGTAATAGATATGATGCGGTTCGTTATCTCCTACAGAAACCCTGTCGTCAGCCGTAATGATTCCGTCTCCGTTGGTGTCCACGTACTTTATATCCCCCGGCTGCTGGGCAAGCACACCGTTGTCAGGATAACCTCCCACAATGGCCACGTAGTTATCTATATCCTCCTGTGTCAACAGATTGTCTGCAACATAGGTATAAAACGCCCGGAGCGGTCCACCGACTTCGCTTATTACACTCCCGTCCAGGAACCTTCCTCCAGGAATTTCAAGCCATTTCGATCTGTTGTATGAATATCCGGCACTGATGCTCAGTCTCACGCCTTCGGAAAATTCATGATTGTAGGACAATCCCAATTCCAAACCTCTGACCCGTGCCTTTCCTACATTTTCCGGAGTAGCAAGCAGTCCCGAACTCGGTGTCGCCGGTAAGGTCATTATCAGGTCATCAACAGTCTTGTCATAAACATCAACGGTAAAATCCACCTTGTAATCGAACAGACTGACATCGAGCCCTGCATCGAATATCCGTACGGTCTCCCATTTCAGGTCAGGATTACCGATTCTTGTCTCCGCCCCTGTCGAAGCATCCACAAGTGACTGATACGAATACGGATCTATACCGTTATTGCCGAGCATACCGTATGACACACGCAGTTTGAGGACATTGATAAAGTCGGCATTTTCCATGAACGGCTCATTACTGATATTCCATCCTGCGGCTACGGACGGGAAGAAACCCCACTTGTGCTTGCTGTCAAACAGGGATGAACCGTCATACCTTGCCCCCGCTTCAAAAAGATATCTGTCATCCCAGCTATAATATGCTTTAGCAAAGAATGAAACCAAGGCAATATTGTCCCATCCTGTTCTTCCGTTTACTTCCTGATTCCATCCGCCTAAAACATTTACCCTGTGCTTTCCGAATTCCTGGACCCAGTCGAGAGTTGCTCCGACTGACCAATAAGTGCTGCGTGTCGTATAGGAAACGGATTTATCTGCAGGGAAAGATGTAATTTCATCGCCTGTAAAGTAATTGAAAAACACATAAGGATCCTGATCATCCTTATCCATACCTGTGGACAACCTGTATCCTACCTGGCCTTTCAGCTGGAGTCCCGGCATGATGTTCCACTGCGGCCTTGCGTTTATCGTGACATAGTCTCTGACGGTGGTTACCTTCTTGCCTTTCTGCAACAAGGCGTATGCATTTACTGTCGACATGTGGTACAGTCCGTAATATTCAGTATTGACCCCTTCTTTCATAGGATATTTTGCCACTACAGTAGGCGGCATGTTATATACGAGTTCAATCAGATTGCGTTCCGGGTATCTTCTGGTGTCTTTCCCAAGGAATGTATCCACGAAAATCATTATGTTCTTGGTCAGATTGACTGTAGTATTGGCCCTGATCGTAAACCTGTCAAATCCGTTTTTCTGTTCGTTATATATTCCATCCTGTTTAAGATACTGGGCAGACAGAGCAAAACGGCCCGTGGTATTTCCTCCTGTCACTGAAATATTGTGCTCCTGAATCATGGAATACTTTTTCAGAATCAGATTTGTCCAGTCAGTGTCGGGATATGAAATCGGATCCTCTCCGGACACTGTCATGTTTATTTCTTCCTGCGAATAAATCGGATTTGCACCTGCGTTGGCATTCACTTCATTGACATATCCCATATATTCGGCAGCTGAAGCCATTTCAGGCATGTACATCGGTGTCTGTACTCCGACATACATGTTGTAATTGACTTTGACGGTACCTGCCGTTCCTCTCTTAGTAGTAATGAGTATCACACCGTTACCGGCCTTGGCCCCGTAAATGGAAGCAGCTGCGGCATCCTTGAGTATGGATACGGACTCAACAGTGGAAGGATCCAGTTTGTTCATATCGAATTCAAATCCGTCTACCAGGACCAATGGATTCGAACCGAGCAATGATGCCACTCCCCTGATCTTTATAGTGGCATTGTCAGCTCCCGGGCTTCCAGAGCCTTGTGAAACAAGAATACCGGTAGTGCCGCCTTGAAGCGCCTGTGAAAGCTGGGTTATAGGCTTGTTTGTAAAATGAGAATTGTCTATAGCCCCTACTGCCGATGCAATGTGCTTCCTCTGCTGGGATGTCATTCCCGTAACAATAGCCTGGTCTATGACCTCCACATCCTCCACAAGGGCAATGGACAGATTGGCCATACTCCGTACCACCCTGTACTCCTGATCCTTGTATCCGATACATGAAAAGATAATTATATCACCCTTTTTCGCATTGATCGAAAAGAAGCCGGCTTCATCTGTCATGGTACCGGTCGTTGAACCTTGAATGAAAACCGTAGCACCGACAATCGGCACTGGAGGATCATCGGTGTCTACTACGACACCTCTGATGTCCAAAGTCTCTGAATCTTGTGCGAATCCAGGCAAAAACAGTGCTGACAACACCGTCAGACAAGTGGTTAATCGTTTTTTAAACATGATATTAAAGGTTAATTGCTAATAAAGTATATAATCCATTTCAAGACAGGATACATGATGTTCCCTTATTCCTTTTTCATCCATCCATTGGCGCGTTTCCCATGTTCTGTAATTCGACTGTTCATCTGCATTCCATAGCCACGACGGTGTCGGCCAGAAACATGCTCTGAAATCTATTGCCATATAGAATGATTTCTTGCAACCCTGTTGCCCATGGTGGGCCATCTGCACATAATCGCAATTCAAATACTTATAATACTTGTTAATTACCTTGTCTCCGCATTCTTCCCCGGCATCGCCAAGGAAAAGGACCGATTTGGAATCGTCCCACACCCTTAGAATCATTGAAGAATTATTGTATGGATTAGATGTGATTTCGGGATTGGTCACGCCCAGCACCTTGATGAATACGCCATCAATATCATATTCTGCTCCAGTTGTCTGCAAATCCACGATTCCGGTATTCTCAAGAGAATCCAATTGAGCATATAATTTTGAAGCAAGCGCATATCCTCCGCTTTCTCGTCTCAAATGTTCATCAGGGAATTTTGAATGATATATCGTCTTTATTTCCGGCCCGTTGCCGTCTTCAAGAATCTGACTTATAGCTCCTATGTGGTCAGAATGGGGATGGGAAAGAAACCATGCATCCACCACATTCCCATGGCTTTTTATATATTCTTTCAACTTCAGCGCATCGGTGTTCATGCCGCCATCCATTACTATCAGTTTCCCTCCGGTTGTTTTCAGCACGTATGAATTGCCGATAGTATCAGTAGACGATGTCAATTGCACCATTGAAAAATGTCCGGTCGGCTTTTCTCCGACATAGTCCTCCGTCTTGTCCGGCATTTTCTCACATCCTGACAACAGGCCCGACATGGAGAATCCCAACAAAGAGGCTCCGGAAACTTTCAGAAAATCTCTTCTATCCATATCCGTATTTTTTAATATATCAGGCAATCTCCCACAAGGCAGCTGACATAATGTTCCGTTATTCCTTTCTCATCCATCCACCGTCTTGTGTCCACCGTAGTAAGGAAAGTAAGATCCGGACGAAGGGACGGGTCCCATACCCATGAAGGTGTAGGCCACAGACACGCACGGAAAGAAACCGATTTGTAAAAATGTTCGTCGCACCCGGATTGTCCATGGTGTGCCATCTGCAAATAGTCGCAATCAAGAAGTTCAGGATATGCAGCCAGGACCTTGTCTCCGCACTCTTTCCCTGCGTCACCGAGAAAAACTACGGACTTGGCAGCATCCCATACCCTGATTATCATCGAGGAATTATTATATGGATTGACTGTGATTTCAGGGTTTGTAACTCCTAAAATCATAAATTTGACTCCGTCTATATCAATGATTCTCCCTGTTTCCTGTATATCCTCTACAACCGTGTCCTTGTGAGCGGCAAGCCTTTCATAAAATTCATGTACCAAAGCACCGCCTCCTTCCCTTTTTATCAGGTCCTCTGGAAATCTTGAATGATATATGGTATCAATCTGCAGTTCTTCCCGATTTTTAAGTATTTCATTCAATGCCCCTATATGGTCCCCATGCGGATGTGAGAGAAACCATGCAGTAACCCTACTGCCCTTCTCTTTCAATACTTTCATCAACTTCCGAGAATCGGTCTTCAGACCTCCGTCCATAACGATGACGCTTCCTTTCCGCGTCTGAAGAACATACGAATTTCCGATATTGTCGGTAGCAGAAGCCAACTGAAGAAGGGTAAAATATCCGGATGACTTTCCGGCCGATTTTCGACGTTTGTCGGATTGTACAGCACCAATGACAATATCCGGCAACATAAGACCAGCGGCAGCGATTCCCGTGTATTTGAAAAACTCTCGTCTGTCCATATCCTGACTGTTATGATTATGTGATTATCTTTCAGTTGTAAATGTACTTCATTAATTATAGTTATATTTTTTAACTTTATGACAATCAATTATTTATATGGAAAATAAGCAGGTTAAAATCATTAAACAATGACATTTTTTGCACATTTTATGTCATTATCTTACATGTGCGGAATCCTTAATGAAGTACATTAAGTTTTAATCCGGCGGCAAAGATATTCCGGGATTTTCTCATGAATTTTAAGAATCCGTTACGGAGCGGTTACCTTCCGTTAAAATTTTGTTATCTTCACATTTTTTGTGAAGAAGTGAGATAATAATTATTATATTTGCAGAAGTAAACCTGATAACAAGACTATGGAAGTTATTTTCAGTAAGGAGTACTTGATGGAAATGTACAGAACCGGACAATCTCCGGACAAAAAACATCGGTATCATCCTGGTATTATACGGAAATACATTGATATTATAAATCTAATGATACGGACACGAGACGTCATGGGATTGCGCCAATATAACTCGCTGCGGTATGAAAAGTTATCAGGAGACAAAAAGGGACTGTCATCGGTAAGAGTGAACAGCCAATACCGTATCGAGTTTGAAGAACATATCAGAGATGGGGAAATCATTGCCTCCATTTGCAGGATAATTGATTTGTCAAACCATTATAAATAGAAGTATATGACTGAAATACAAGGGATTGACCACAAAATGACAGCAAACGATATCGAACCCGCATACCATACCCATCCGGGAGCGATACTGAAAGACGAAATCGAATACAGAGGAATAACGCAGCACACGCTGGCGCAGGAAATGGGTATGCCGTACTCTGCTTTGAACGAGATTCTCAACTGCCGCCGTCCACTGACAGAAAAGACAGCTCTGCTTTTCGAGGCGGCACTAGGCATTGACGCAGAACCTCTGCTCAGACTCCAGACAGACTACAACTTACGGAAGATGCGTAGGGACAATACCTTCAAAAAGCGGCTCACCGACATACGGAAAGCCGCTTCGCTACACTGAGAGTCTTTTACGGGCTATAAAGAAGCCCCCATAAAGAATTATTGCGAATCGGCTGAAGGGGTCTGGCGGGAGTAGTCGGTCTGGTTTTCTACGCCTTGGATATCAACCGTCTCACGTTTCCCATACAGCAATTGGACAAGATCTTCCCACCCGAGACGGTAGGACGGCCTGAAATCACCGGAAGCGGCATAATGCAGAAGCGAAGCCTTGAACGCCGCCCCTTCAGGTGTATCGGCTATGGCGTCCAAATCCGTCATACAGACAAGCAGGGAGCCGTTCCCGACGGCAAATTCGGACACTATCCCCAACTTATGGCATCTCTCTGCATTGTCAATCATCTGTACCAACGGCAGATACCCTTCAAGTTCATCCATAATCAGAGGCCTTGAATTCATGGCGATGCTCCACCATTGCCAGTCCCCGTGGCCCTGATTCGGGAAAGACGAAAACAGAGGATGGACTGCGTCATTGATTATGGAAAGCGTGCCCGGTGACACCTCTTTCCCGGCATTCTCAGAAATTGTCTTGAACATGGACCAGTTCCAGAAGTCGGGAATGAAC
>CALVDT010000069.1 GCA_944326385.1 uncultured Bacteroidales bacterium
TGCAGGCTGTCATCAACGGCTTCTGCGGACTGGAGATAACCGACAAGGGGGTGGTCCAGCTGCCGGCAGCCCTTCCACCGCACTGGAAAAGCGTGACTGTCAAGGGTGTCGGTCCGGACAGGAAAACTTATGTCAATACCGGGCTCCGGCAGAAATAAGGTGCCCGACCATGAACAAAAAATCCCGAAGTCGCTGGACTTCGGGATTTTTGTTTTGATTTGCCCTTTCGGGTGGTGGGAGCTGAGGGAGTCGAACCCCCGACCCTCTGCTTGTAAGGCAGACGCTCTAAACCAACTGAGCTAAGCTCCCGTTACTCGTTTCTTTTGAGCGATAACTGCGTCAGGCTTCACATTTTCCCTCCTCACAACCATAAGGTTGCTGCGTCGGTCAGCGTTCGTCTTTCTTGTTCTCATCTCAAAACAAACTTCAAAAATCTTTTAAAGAACTGCTCCGTTCGCAACGGGAATGCAAAGGTAGAAATAGTTTTTGATTCTGCAAATTTTTTCAAAAGTTTTTTAATCTCGCCGATGATTTGCTGCGACTACTACCATTTTTGCTGTGATATTGGTAGTGGTCAGGGGGGGAGGAGGACAGGATGACAGGTGTGAGACTGTTCCCGCAGCTTGACGCTACCTCGAACCGAAATAGATGAACAACATGCCGGCCAGGATGAGAAGCAGGTCCAGAGCTTTGGCTCTGAGATTCTTCTCGTGAAAGATCAGCACACCGCAGACGAATGAGACTATGACTGAACCCCTCCTGATGAGCGAAACCACGGAAATCATTGAATCCTGCTGATTCAGGGCGGACAGATAAGAGAAATCTGCAGCCGAAATGAAGACCGAAATCAAAGGTATTGCCCAGCTCCAGTGGAAAGGGGTTGTCTTCTGTCTGTGGGGATACCACAAGATGGCGACAATGACAGCCATCAGGAGCATCTGGTAGAAATTGTACCATCCCTGCACGAACATCGGGCTCAGTTCAGTCATGATATATTTGTCGTAAAGACCGCTGGCAGCCCCGATGACGGCAGCAATCGCCACGAAAACTATCCATTTGTTGTGGGTGAAATCCACGGACTCCTTCTTGCTGGACCGGCTGAGCATGAAAAGAGAAGCTATCGCCAGAAGCACACCCGTCCACTGGCACCAGTTGAGCCGCTCTCCGAAGATGAGCATTGCACCCACCAGCACCATGACCGGTCTGGTAGCATTTATCGGCCCGACTATCGTTATGGGCAGATGCTTGAGTCCGAAATATCCGAAAATCCAGGATGTCAGGACTATCACGGATTTTATCATGACAAGTATGTGGGCATGAAGATGCGATGAGATCTGATGTCCGTAGAACGGGGAAGTGTCGAGTGGGGTTCCGGCAAACCATCCTGTCCCGAGAATACTGTCAAGAATGAAAGGGGAGAAAATGAGTGTGGAAAATACCGTATTCAAAAGCAGCACTGGAAGAACTGCATTGTCTTTCAGTGCTGATTTCTTTGATGCGTCATAAAAGCCTAAAAGTGCGGCAGATACGAATGCAAGAAGAAGCCACATTTATTATTCGTCCTTTTTGTCCCTGCACTCGTGCCCTTCTTTCCCGTGGTGGCATCCATCTCCGTTACCGTGGTGGCATCCATCTCCGTCCCCGTGATGTCCGCAGCAGCCTCCTTCATGGTCGTGCCCGCAACCTCCTTCCCCGCATTCACCGTGAGAGCCGTCATGACCGCAGTTGCAGTGATGTACATACTCTCCGTGAAGTCCTTCCTTCAGCTCCTTTTCAGTCGCCTCACGTACTGAGATGATTTCTCCGGAGAAGTTCAGTGTCTTTCCAGCCATAGCCGAATTCAGGTCCATTTTTACGGATTTCTCGCTGACTTCCAGAATCTTGCCCGGGACAATGCCGCCTCGGCCGTTGACAAGCGGAACAGTAGTCCCAGGTACGAGCAGGTCTTCCTGCACCTTGCCGTTTACCTCGAATGCCTCTATCGGCAGGTCAATCACGCGGTCAGGGTCGTATTCGCCGTAGCCCTCCGCCGGAGTAAGCGTGAATCTGAATTTCCCTCCAGGTTCGAGCCCCTCGATGTTCTTTTCGAATTTTTCGAGAAGGGAACCGGTTCCGTGTATGTAATCCAACGGTTTTTCCTTGGTAGTCCTGTCCGCAATCTGACCGTCTACTTCGAGTTCGTAGCACAGTTCCACTACTTTGTTCTTTCCTATATTCATAATCCAAATTGTTTTGTTCCGGTTTGATTCAAGTCTGCAAAGATATAAAAATTTACGGGAGAACAGGCCCTTGATGAAATAAGTTGTCCCGGCGGTTGTCTCAGCTGCTGAAATCTACCTCGTCGAAGCACAGGGACGGTATCTGCCATCTTGTGCAGGGCCGGGCATCGTTTCCGGCGAAAAGCAGGCTGTTCCACAGTCCGACCATATTCCCGGTGATGACCATTTCCCGTACCGGGTGCAGAATCTGTCCATCCCTGAAGGCAAATCCCTCAATGCCATAGGAGAAATCTCCGGTAGTCTGGTTGCAGTTGCCTCCGTTGAACCCTGTCACATAGATGCCTGAACCGCACTCTTTCATGATCCTCCCGGCATTGAACTGAACACCGGAATCCTCCCCACAGCCCTTCTTGCAGGAAAACGGTACAAGTACCGGTCTCGACACCCCTTCGACAGTCGGTTCCATACCCATTTTCCGGGCAATGTAAGTATTCGTGAAATACATTTTCACAGCACCGCCCCTGATGACCTCGCAATCCCTGGTCGCGACGCCTTCGGTATCGAAAAGTCTGGCGCCCGGTTTGCCTGGAGTTCTCGCACAGTCAATGATTGAAAGGCCGTCGCCGAATATCCTTTTGCCGAGGCTGTCTTTCAGAAACGAGCTTTCCTGCTGGATAGAAGCAGCGTTCAAAGCGGAAATGACAGGAGAAACCAGTCTCGAACTTACTGAAGCATCCACGACCATCCTGTATTTCCCTCCCTTGCGGTTTCTGGGATTCATCTGCCGTATGGCCCTGTCAAGAGCAGCTTCCGAACATGCCATTCTGTCTAATCCATCGATGAAAGGGGAGGAATCCCACCAGTATCCGGAATATTTCCTGCCGCCTTTGTCCTCGATTGTAATCTCGGAGCATACGGCAAATGACGTTTCGGTGTGTCTGCCGTAGAATCCGGAGGAGTCGAGCACGAGATTGTCGTCTGTCGAGTCGGAATATTCGCACTCCTCCGAAATAATCCTGTAGTCTTTGCCGTCTCCGGTCTTTCCTGAGATGCATTCGTCCCTGGCGATTTCCATGCGTTTGCCGGCTGTCATGTATTCATAGGAGGAATCGTAAAGTCCGAGTTCCCGTCCGGTGACAGCACCCTTTTCAGTTCTGGCCGGATCCGGAAGCTGTCTGAACGGGTCTTCCGCAAGCATCTTCACTGTGTCGACGGCATTGGCGGCAAAACGTGCGAGTTCTGCCTTGTCGAGTCTGTTTGTCGAAAACGTGCCGTATCTTCCGTCTGCAAACACATACAGGAAGACGGACCTGTCGGCTGAATGCGCCACCTTGTCCACCTCCCCGTTCAGCATGCCGACCGAGTCGAGGATGCTTTTCGAGAGGGATATGCGCACTTGCGCAGCTCCATGTCCCAGTGCCGATTCCATGCAGTACTCAGCCAATTCTTTCTCTGACTCCGAAATAAGTCCCGTGATATTCCTTTCCATGACTAAATCAGTTTCCTCCTACAGTAAGACTTTTGACAAGCACGCTCGGGATTCCGCAGGATACCGGAACGCTCTGGTCTTTTCCGCATGTCCATGTGCCGTTGTCAATGGCCAGGTCATTGCCGACGCCTACGATGTCTGCGAGGGTGCGCGGCCCGTTCCCTATGATATTCAGGTCCTTGACAGGCGCAGTAAGACGTCCGTTCTCAATGAGACAGCCGCTTTTTACGTAGAATGTGAAGTCGCCTTCCCCTATCTTGACCTGTCCGTTCGAGAACTCATCCACATAGATGCCTTTCTTTACTGAGGCTATGAGATCGGATTTGAGCGCATTGCCGTTTTCCATGTAGGTGGCGCGCATTCTTGGTATGGGATTGAATCTGAACGACTCGCGCCTGCCGTTGCCCGTAGGCTGGAGTCCGTAGAAGCGGGCGCTGATCCTGTCGTGCAGGTATGAGACAAGTATCCCGTCCTTCACCATGTATGTCTTCTGCCCGCGTATGCCTTCATCATCGTAGTTGCAGGAACCGCGATTGTATCGTATGGTCCCGTCATCCACTATGCTGATCGACGAGTCGCAGATTTTCTTTCCTGTCATTCCGGAGAATATCGACTGGCCTTTCCTGTTGAAATCGGCCTCGAACGAATGTCCCATTGCTTCATGAAGAAGTATTCCCGATGCTCCGGCCCCCATCACTACCGGCATTTTCCCGCCTTTCGGCCGTATGGCCCTGAATCTGTCATCTATGCCGGCCACCGCTTCTTCGGCAATCTCATCCATAAGCCGGTCTGTTATCATTTCCGCTCCCATCCTGAAACTGCGGGATGCTGTCTTGTTCTCGTTTTTCCCGTTCCAGGAGAAGATGACGGACGCTACGATGCTTCCCATCGGTCTGAAGTCGCAGGCAAGTTCTCCGGAGGAATTGTACATAAGTATCTCGCTTTCGGACCAGGATAGCTTGGCAATCACCTTGACAACCTTCGGTTCTTTTGAATATATAATGGATTCCAGCTTCTTCAGCACCGGAATGAATCCTGATGCCGGACAATCCTTCCAGTTTCTGGCTGCGGGATACAGGTCGGGTGCAGGCAGGCCGGTGCTGACCGCATGCCTGTAGTCTGCAGGCAGCCCTCCTGCCATGGCTATCTGTGCTGCGGCCTTGGCGGCACATGTCATGTCAGGCATTTCAGTGCTCTCTGAATAGGCATATCCTGTCTTGTCTCCCTTGAGGACTCTGATCCCGACCCCGGAATCTATGTGGAATCCTCCTGAGGCTACCTCATTGTCTTTGAGAAGAAGATCGTTGTACGCAGTGTGTTCGAAGTACAGGTCTGCATAGTCCCCGCCGTGGGCCAGTGCTGTCCCGATGAGGCTGTCGAGCTGAGGGACAGTCACTTTGAATCTGTCCAGAAAATATCTGTTCTCCATGCTTTGCCGTTCAATTATTGTTCTCCGCCTTGGCAGATTCCTTGATTGTCTTGTAGGTCTCGTGATCCTTGACCACTGTCACTTCATTTTTATGGCCTTCGGCTATGACTCTGAAAGGAACCTGGGAGTTATCTGCAAGTATCCACCTGTCGCAGATGGGGGCATAGTCCCTGAAAAAATATTCAAGTCCCACCCTGTATCGCCTTCTGACCGTCTCTTCCGGAATGTTATGCCCTCCGGCCGCTACTCTTGCCTTTACTCTGGCCACGGCCAGGTCCGGAGAATTGAGCCAGAAATAGAGCAATGTTACGGTATAGCCTTCCTCCTGTGCTTCGGCTATCATTTTCAGCAGGCTTCTTGTGGCAAGTGTGGTTTCTATGCTGAAATCCTCTTTTCTGCGGAGCAGGTATCGGATTCTCATGAGCATGAGTCTGCTCGCCTGGACGGATACCGCGCCAGGGTCGAAAGGCGACAGCCCTTTGGCGAATTCGTCAGAGTTGACGTACTGGCTGCACTCCAGCATTTCAGGCAGCAATGTATAGGAGGCGGTCGTCTTGCCCGCCCCGTTGCATCCGGATATGATGAAAAGTCTTGGCATGGAAGTGTGTCCTTTGGTAAACGTTATTTGTTGCTGTGGTCTATGCCGTAGCCGAAGAGGGCGAAGTCGCCTTTGCACGGGTCGTCGGGGAAGATTTCCCTGAAGGCATCGGTGATTTCACGGACTGTCGTGATGTCTTTCTGCTTCCTTGAAGTGAGGCCAAGCCCGGCAGCCGTGTCGTAGACATGTACGTCCAGAGGAATAAGCAGATCTCTTTTGTCGGAGTGCTTCCATACCCCGAGATCGACACGCCCGTCGTCTCTCACCATCCAGCGCCTCATCATGTTTATCTTCTTGTCCGGCGCCTTGGGGTCTTCCTTTCTGCCGTATATCATCGTCCTGATCTGAGGAACGGTCAGAGTCTCGATGGAATCCATGTGTGAGTATATCTCCTTGAGCCTGCGGCATATTCCTGCAAATTCGCTCCATTTCACTGTGCGGTGCAGGCTCGAATCATCGTCCCTGTACTCACCGTTCATTACATAATCGTATGGCCTCCAGTCCATCTCGTCAAAAGCCCGTCCGCAGTCCCTGACTATCATCGAGCGTCTGCCCCATGCCAGATGAGCCGCGATTATGGCTGCAATCTCGACATCGGCAAGCACGGATCCGCCGCCGGTCATATTCTCCGCAAAATGCCGGGGAAATATGATGGGATCCTCCTGGAAATATACCGGATCATTGTATTTTTCAGCCCATCCGATGAGCTGGTCTTTCAATAATTCCATCGGCTTCTCGTAATAATTCCGCAAATTTAAGAAACTGTTTTGAAATAACAGCCGTTAATGGTTCTTTCGTTTAGAATCACCTCTTTTAAGATTTTCCGGTGGATATGTGGAGGATTCCGGATGAAAATCGTTATATTAGTATCTTGTTAAACTAAGATATCATGCAGACACGCAGGACATGGATTACTGAAGATGAGGTTGCGGCAATGTTTCCCGACAGGGATCCGTCTGCCCATAAGGGCAATTTCGGCCACTCTCTGATAGTGGCCGGCAAGAAAGGGATGATGGGAGCGGCCCTGCTTGCAGCCGGAGGTGCCTTGAGATCAGGCTGCGGACTGGTCACATGCCATGTCCCGGTAGGAGAACGGCTTGCAATGCAGATATCCCATCCGTCGGCAATCCTCAGTCTCGACTCCAATGACTGCTTTTCGGAGTTCCCTGTCAATATGGCCAGGTTCACTGCTGTCTGTGTCGGTCCTGGCCTTGGGCAGGCCCCTGAAACGGCGGCAGCCCTCGGGCGTCTGCTTGAATCCGGTCTGCCTATGGTGCTGGATGCGGATGCCTTGAACCTCATTTCATCAAATCCCGAATTTTTCAGCAGGATTCCTCCGGATTCAGTGCTGACACCGCATGCCGGGGAGCTGGAAAGACTGCTGAAGGCTGCCGTGGCTTCATCTGTCATCCGCGGCTGCTGCAATGCGGAAGAAAACCTGTATGATGAGGAAAAAAGGACGGGAATGGTCAAGGCCTTGTCCCTGGCAACCGGAGCTGTCATCGTGGTGAAGGGTCATAATACGATGGTATGCGCTCCCGACGGTTCCCTGTCCATCAATCCTGTCGGCAATCCAGGCATGGCAAAAGGCGGAAGCGGTGATGTGCTGGCAGGCTTCATGGCAGGACTGCTTGCCCGCGGCCTCTCTGCACGCGATGCGGCTGTCGCGGGAGTCTATCTTCATGGTCTTGCAGGAGACAAGGCTGCCGCAGCGATAGGTGAAGAGTCCATGAATGCATCCGATATACTGGATTTTCTCAGAATCTGAGGCAGTCTGCCGTTTCAGCTGATCCTGCTGTAGTCCCGGATCTTGTATTTGTCCTTCCCTATTTCTTCGGCAAGAAGCCTGTTTTCCGGCTGGCTTAAGGAAGGGTCTTTGTCGAGTACATTCTGTGCACACTGTCTGGCGTCATTCAGAATCAGACCGTCCCTGGCTAAGGAAGCTATGTTAAGTTCCACGGGAAGTCCGCTTTGCTGGGTGCCTTCCAGGTCACCGGGACCGCGCATCTTCATGTCTTCTTCGGCAAGTTCGAAACCGTTCTCCGTAGCGCACATGAGGTCTATCCTGTGTTTTGAATCCTTGCTCAGCTTGTGCCCTGTCATGAGGATGCAGTAGGATTTTTCAGAGCCTCGGCCCACCCGTCCCCTGAGCTGGTGCAGCTGGCTCAGACCGAATCTCTCGGCGCTTTCTATGACCATGACGGAGGCGTTGGGGACATCCACTCCTACTTCAATGACGGATGTGGCCACAAGAATGTCAGCCCTGCCGGCGGCAAAGGCGTCCATGTTGAACTTCTTTTCCTCGTTGCTCTGCTTGCCATGCACTATGGCTGTCCTGTAAGGCGGGTAGGGGAATGCCTGCACTATCTGTTCATATCCTGTCTCCAGATTCCTGTAGTCCAGTTTCTCGCTTTCAAAGATCAACGGATATACCACGAAGATCTGTCTGCCGAGCCTGATCTGGTCTTTCATGAACCTGTACAGGGCAAAGCGTTTGCTTTCGGATGCGGCGATGGTCTGTATCGGCTTCCTTCCCGGGGGAAGTTCGTCTATAACTGACACGTCGAGGTCTCCGTAAAGAGTCATGGCGAGGGTCCTCGGGATGGGCGTGGCTGTCATTACAAGGACATGCGGATCCAGCCCGCAGGAGGATTTTCTCCATAGCCGGGCCCTCTGCTCCACTCCGAATCTGTGCTGTTCGTCGATTATCGCAAGTCCGAGATTCCTGAAAATGACATTGTCCTCGAACAGTGCATGCGTCCCGACAATGATGCCGATGGAGCCGTCCTCGAGCCCTTCATGTATTCCGCGTCTTTCCGATGCTTTGGTGCTGCCTGTCAGAAGCGCTGTCCTGACTCCTGTCCCGCTGAGATATCCGGATATGTTCTTGAAATGCTGCTGGGCAAGCACTTCGGTCGGGGCCATGATGCAGGCCTGGAATCCGTTGCCGACTGCTATCAGAGCCGTGAGCACGGCTACCATGGTCTTTCCGCTGCCTACGTCTCCCTGAAGCAGCCTGTTCATCTGGTGTCCGCTTTTCATGTCGTCGCGGATTTCCGTTATCACTCTTTTCTGGGCTCCGGTAAGTGAAAACGGCAGTGAACTGTAGCAAATGTTGAATGCTTCGCCGACTTTCGGCATCCGTATTCCGTTGTCGTTCCTTCTGCGGATATATTTCTGCTTCAGTAGTGAAAGCTGAAGATAGAACAGTTCCTCGAACTTGAGCCTGTACTTTGCCTTCTCCAGAGCCGCTGTATCTTTCGGGAAATGTATGTTCCTGACAGCGAAATGGACGGGGACAAGCCCTTTTTCAATCATCAGGTATTTAGGCAGAGTCTCCTCTATGTACGGCAAGGCCATGGTCAGCGCATTTTCCATGAGCCTGTTCATCACCTTGCCGGTGATACCTCCGTTCCTGAGTCTTTCCGTGCCGGGATATACTCCAGTCATTGAGGAGTTCATGAATCCTTCTTTCCTGCTGCCGTCGGTCCTGCTGTCCGGAATACTGTCCACTTCGGGATGTACCATGTTCAGGTGCCCGTTGAATATCGACGGCTTGCCGAAAAACACATAGCTTTCCCCCGGTTTCAGCTTGGAATGCATCCATTTGATGCCTTTGAAGAAGACCATCTCCATATAGCCGGTGCCGTCGGTTACTTTGACGCCCATGCGTTTCACTGTGTTGAACTTGATGTCAGCAGCGTCGATGCCGGTGCCTTTGGGGCCGTAGAGGTTTATTTCCGCCACTTCTGCCTTTATCTGGATGTATGCCATGTCAGGGGCGGCGTCCTTGATCATTATGATGCGGCTTCTGTCTATATACCTGAACGGATAGATCTTGATAAGGTCGCCTACCGTGTTTACATTCAGTTCTTTTCTGAGCAGAGCCGCCCTTTTCGGCCCGACACCGGGCAGAAACTGGATATCGGTTTCAAGGGCGTTTTTTTCCATGTGACGGTGATTCTGCGGATCTATCGGTTCAGAGAAGAGATATAGCCGGTATCTTCAGGAAGCGTTTTCCCGGCAGCAGTGGCCCCTGCTCCGGCAGCTACGGCCAGTGCATCGCATCTTTCGTTCTCCGGATGCCCTGCATGTCCCTTTATCCACCGGAACGCGACCTTGTGCTGTCTGTATATTTTCAGGAATCTTATCCAGAGGTCCTGGTTCTTGGCTTTTGCGAAACCTTTCTTTTCCCAGTTGAAAACCCAGCCTTCCTTGACTGCCCTGACCACGTATGCGGAATCGCTGATGACCGTGATGTCCGCATTATGCCATTTTACGGCTTCGAGCCCTATTATGACTGCAAGGAGTTCCATCCGGTTGTTGGTGGTAAGCGCGAAACCGCCGGACATCTCTTTCTCATGTCCGGCGCATTTGAGTATGATCCCGTAACCTCCGGGACCGGGATTCCCGCTTGATGCCCCGTCGGTATACAGGTAAATGGGTGGTCTTGCCGGGGTATCCATGCCTATTCGATGATTTTCCCGCCTTTAGGCTTTACTGTGTTGTCGGGTATGTTGACCTTCATCCTTCCGGCCTGGAGTTCGTCATATGCGGTCCTGTTCCTGTGGACGTCGATGGCTGTGTAGATGGCCGAGAGCATGGACCTCGGGTCGGCTACATCCTTGCCGGCCTTCTCGTATGCGGTGCCGTGGTCCGGAGATGTCCTTACCATAGGAAGCCCTGCCGTGAAATTCACGCCCGACTCGAATGCTATGGCCTTGAAAGGAGCAAGCCCCTGGTCATGGTACATGGCAAGTATCGCATCGTACTTGCTGTAGTTCCCGAGACCGAAGAACCCGTCGGCCGAATATGGCCCGAAAGCAAGTATCCCTTCGTCGTTGGCTGCATTGATCGCAGGCAGGATGACGGACTGTTCCTCGCTTCCGAGCAGGCCTCCGTCCCCGCAGTGCGGATTGAGCCCGAGCACGGCTATCTTGGGTGAGCCTATGCCGAAATCCCTCTCCATGGAATGCTTCATGGATCTCAGTTTGACAAGAATCTTTTCCACGGACAGCGAGGCCGGGACATCTTTCAGTGGAATATGGCTTGTGACTATGCCGACTTTCAGCTGCCCTGCTACCATGATCATGGTGACATCATCCACCCCGAAGGCCTTCTTCAGATACTCCGTATGTCCGGTGTACCGGAATCCTTCATCATTCATGGCCCTTTTGTTTATCGGAGCCGTCACCAGCACGTCTATGCTGCCGTTCCTGAGGTCCTCCACGCCCTTCTCGAGGGAGAGGATGGCCGCTTTCGCCGATTCCGGGGTCGAAAGGCCCGGCTCCACGTACGAGTTGTCAGGCAGGCAGTTCAGTATATTCACTCTTTTCGGATGTGCATCCTTTGCATTGGCGATTACATTGGTGTTTATCTGCCCTACGTTATGCAGGAGTTTTCTGTAGAAACCGAATATCTTTGAAGAGCCGTATATCACAGGGGTGCACATTTCGAGTATCCTCTCGTCCGAGAGCGACTTTATGATCACTTCATAACCGATGCCGTTGCTGTCACCCTGGGTTATGCCGACAGTTAATTTTTTTGACATAGTCTTGGATTTTATCTTATCTTTGCAAAGATAATCATTTCTTTCTAATCTGTTCGGAAAATGAAGGGCATTGTATTGGCCGGAGGCTCCGGTACCAGATTGTATCCGATTACCAAAGGTGTCAGCAAACAGTTGCTGCCGGTGTTCGACAAGCCTATGGTCTATTATCCGGTTTCGGTGCTCATGATGGCAGGGATAAGGGAGATCCTCGTGATTTCCACTCCGTCGGATCTTCCCGGATTCAGGCGGCTTCTCGGTGACGGGAGCGATTTCGGCGTTTCCTTCAGCTATGCCGAGCAGCCTTCTCCGGACGGACTGGCCCAGGCATTCATAATCGGCAAGGAATTCATAGGTGATGATGCCGTCTGCCTTGTACTCGGGGACAATATCTTTCACGGGAATGGCTTTACTTCCAAGCTGCAGGACGCCGTAAGACTTGCCGAGGAGGAGTCCAAGGCCACGGTCTTCGGCTATTGGGTAAATGATCCCGGGAGATATGGCGTGGCCGGATTCGACGAGGATGGGAACTGCCTTTCGATAGAGGAGAAACCTGCAGTGCCCAAGTCCAATTATGCAGTGGTGGGGCTTTATTTCTATCCGAACAAGGTGGTCGACGTGGCCGGGAACATCAAGCCTTCAGCAAGAGGGGAACTGGAGATAACAGCCGTGAACCAGCATTTCCTTGATGCCGGGGAGCTGAAGGTGAGGACGCTTGACCGCGGTTTTGCATGGCTTGACACAGGAACCCACGATTCTCTTGCGGAGGCAAGTACATATGTCGAAGTGATTGAGAAAAGGCAGGGACTGAAGATTGCCTGTCTTGAAGAGATAGCTTTCCTTAACGGCTGGATTACGGAAGAAAAGCTCAGGGCGCTGGCTGCCCCCATGGCGGGAAACCAGTATGGCCGGTACCTGATAAAGATAGCCGACGGCGGGCGTGACAAATTCTTGAAAAGACAGAGATGAATGTATTGGAGACAGATATCCCGGGAGTAACCATAATCGAACCTCGCATTTTCAGAGATGAAAGAGGCTGCTTTTTCGAATCTTATTCGCAGCGGGATTTCAGCAGCATGGTGGCTCCTGTGACTTTTGTCCAGGACAATGAAAGCAGGTCTGTCTACGGTGTGGTCAGAGGCCTGCATTTCCAGAGGCCGCCCTTTGCCCAGTCGAAGCTCGTCCGTGTTATAAAGGGGGCTGTGCTGGATGTTGCCGTGGACATCAGAAGGGGATCTCCGACATTCGGCAGGCATGTGGCAGTCGAGCTTTCAGGAGAAAACCACCGCCAGATCTTCATTCCGAGGGGATTTGCGCACGGTTTCAGCGTATTGACGGACGAGGTGGTGTTCCAGTACAAATGCGACAATTTCTATGAACCTTCCTCTGAAGGCGCCATTGCATGGGATGATCCGGACATCGGAATAGACTGGAGGGTCCCTGCGGACAAGGTGATATTGTCCGGAAAAGACAGACATCATCCCCGGCTGAAGGATGCCGGATGGCTTTTCGCTTTCAATGAGGATCTTTACGGCAAGGAGGAACGCCCATGAATATACTGGTGACAGGTGCATGCGGCCAGCTCGGCATGGAAATCGGACAGGTGGCGGCGGGAAGCAGGGATAATTATATCTTCACGGACATCAGCGCGCCTTCCGGAACGGGAACGGAATATCTTGACATTACGGACCGGGCGGCTGTGGAAAAGATTGTCATGGACCGCGATATCAAGGCAGTCGTGAACTGCGCCGCCTATACCGATGTGGACAGGGCGGAGGACAACAGGGATGCCGCCGATCTCCTGAATCATCTGGCGCCCGGCAATCTGGCTTCGGCCATGAGACGGAACGGAGGGCTTCTGGTCCATATCTCCACCGATTATGTGTTCGGGAAAGAGCAGTATAATACTCCTTGCGGAGAAGACCGCAGGGGCGCGCCGGCAGGAGTCTACGGGGAGACGAAGCTCGCGGGAGAGCAGGCGGTCATCGCTTCCGGATGCCGCTATCTCATCATCAGGACTTCGTGGCTCTACAGCTGCCACGGCAGGAATTTCATGAAGACCATGCTTGACCTGACGGGGAGCAGGGAGGAGGTGAAGGTGGTATTCGACCAGACCGGGACCCCGACATATGCAGGAGATCTCGCAGGCGCCATATATGATATCCTCGAGAACAGGAAATACGACGGGAATGAAGGCATCTACCATTATTCGGATGAAGGTGTCTGCAGCTGGTACGATTTCGCCATGATGATTGCCGGGTATTCGGGACATTCCGGATGCCGGATATTGCCGTGCCATAGCAGTGAATATCCTTCAAAAGCGGAGCGTCCATCGTATTCGGTGCTGGACAAGACCCTTATAAAGAAGACGTTCGGTCTGGAAATACCTCACTGGACCGAGTCGCTGAAACGCTGTTTGGACAAAATCTTGCAGACATGGAGCATAAAGCAATAATGATAACCGGCGGGGCCGGTTTTATCGGGAGCCACGTGGTGAGGCTGTTCACCGGGAAATACCCTGACTGCCGGATACTTAACGTGGACAAGCTTACTTATGCCGGCAATCCGGCGAATCTGAAGGATGTCGAGGACAGTCCGAACTATCGTTTCGTGCGGGCCGACATCTGTGATTTTGACACGATGCTCGGACTTATGGAATCCGAACATGTGGACGGGATAATACATCTGGCTGCGGAAAGCCACGTGGACAGGAGCATAAAGGATCCTTTTACTTTTGCAAAGACAAATGTCATGGGTACATTGAGCCTGCTACAGGCAGCCCGACAGTACTGGGAAAGCCTTCCGGAAAGGTATGACGGCAAGCTGTTTTATCACATTTCCACGGATGAAGTCTACGGAGCCCTGACCCTGTCCCATCCCGAAGGTACAGAGCCTCCGTTCTCCACAAAGGCTTCCTCGGGACATCATCTGGCATATGGAGACACTTTTTTCAAAGAGACAGACAAATACAGCCCCCATAGCCCGTATTCCGCTTCCAAGGCAGCCGGCGACCATTTCGTCAGGGCTTTCCACGACACATACGGTCTTCCGTCCATAGTGACGAACTGTTCCAACAACTACGGGCCGTACCAGTTCCCCGAGAAACTCATACCTCTTTTTGTCAACAATATCCTGCACCGCAGGCCGCTTCCTGTATACGGCAGGGGTGAAAATGTCCGGGACTGGCTTTATGTCGAGGACCATGCCAGAGCCATTGACCTTATTTTCCATCAGGGCAAGATTGCGGAGACCTACAATATCGGCGGTTTCAACGAGTGGAAGAACATAGATATCGTCAGGCTGCTGGTGAAGACGACGGACAGGCTTCTCGGAAGAGGTGACGGAGAGGATATGGATCTGATAACCTTCGTGAAGGACAGGGCAGGCCATGATCTCAGGTATGCGATAGATTCCACCAAACTCCGCGACGAGCTCGGCTGGGAACCGTCCCTGCAGTTCGAGGAAGGGATAGAGAAGACGGTGAAGTGGTATCTCGACAACCAGGACTGGCTGGCCGATGTCACGAGCGGGAACTATCTCAGGTACTATGATGAAATGTACAACAGACGTTAAATGAACATACCATGATAATCAAAGCAGTTATTCCCATCAGAAAAGGTTCGCAGAGGGTGCAGAACAAGAACATACGGCCATTCGGAGGCACTACTTTGCTTGAGAACAAGATAGATGTCCTGAAGAAGGCCGGATTCTTCGATGACATAATAGTGAACACTGATTCGGAGGAAGCCATAGAGATAGCCCGGGCAAAGGGCATTTCATGGCACAGAAGAGAACCGTATTATGCTTCGTCCGCATGTTCCGGCAGCGAGTTCTTCCAGCATCTGGGAATGGTGACGGACTGCGATGTCTTCTGCTATTGTCCGGTGACATCCCCATTCGTATCCGTAGAAACCATGCGGAAATGCATGGACCTGTATGAGGAGAAGATGCCGGAAGGCTGCGACTGTGTGTCCACGGTGTCTGACGTGAAGGAATTCCTGTGGCTTGACGGCAAACCGGTGAACTATGACAAACAGAATGCCCCGAACAGCCAGAACCTTCCGGATATCAAGGCCCTGAACTTCGGCTTCACCATGGTAAGACGGGAGTCGCTGATCAGGAACAGGAACATAATAGGGGACAATCCTGTCTTTGTCACGACTTCCGGCATCGAGTCACTCGATATAGATACTCCGCTTGATTTCTATATCGCGGAAAAGATTTACGAGAAAGTGATAGTCGGGGGGAAGGAACTTCTCGACTGATGCGTTGGAAAGGACGGATAAAATACATATATTTGCCGTGCGCCCGCGAAATGCTTAACTATGATTTGGGCGTAAAACTTTTCAGATGGGCGGAACTGGATGGCGCCAGCCGTTCTTTCCGCCTTGTTTTCATTTGTTTCCGTGAAAAGGGGATTTGTTTATGCGTTTACCGGCAGAATGGGAAAGACAGAGCGGTGTCCAGCTTACATGGCCGCACAAGGATACTGAATGGTATGAACTCGGGAAGGTGCTCGGATGTTATGTCGAGATAGCGTCGAATATACTCAGGTTCGAACCGCTGATGATTGCATGCAGGGATATTGCCGAGGCGAAGTCGGATATTGTGAGGATATCGGCGCAGAAGGGCATTGACATCGACGTTGACAGGATATTGTTCTATGAGACGCCTCTTAATGATACATGGGCAAGAGACCACGGAGGCATTGCCGTATATGGTGACGGCGGCGAGAAATATCTCTATGATTTCGTGTTCAATGGATGGGGGCTGAAGTTTCCTGCCTGCCTCGACAACCGCATAACCAGGAACATATTTGACCAAGGTGCCTTCAATGACGATGTGATCGGGGTGGACATGCGTCCGTATGTCCTTGAAGGCGGCAGCATAGACACCGACGGCTGCGGGACATTGCTTACCACTACGGAATGCCTGTGCTCGGTGAACAGGAACGAGTATCTTACACGGGAAGAGATAGAGCAGGAACTCAAGAGCGCATTCGGACTCGACAGGATACTGTGGCTTGACCATGGCTCCCTGACAGGAGACGATACGGACAGCCATGTGGATATCCTTGCCAGGTTCTGCTCACCGGATACCATAGCCTATATGCAGTGTACTGATCCGGATGACCCCGACTATGACTCTCTGGCTGCAATGGAGAAGCAGCTGCGCAGTTTCAGGACAGCTGAGGGAAAGCAGTACAATCTTATACCTTTGCCGCTGCCGGACCCGCTGTTCCTCGATGAATACAGGCTGCCTGCCTCTTATGCCAATTTCCTGATACTGAACGGAGCTGTCTTGCTCCCCGGGGCAGCCTCGGACAAGGACAGAATAGCGAAGGCAAGACTGCAGGAGGCGTTCCCGGACAGGGAGATCATAGTGATAGACTGTCGCCCGCTGCTTTCAGGACACGGGTCGCTGCACTGCGTCACGATGCAGTTCCCGGAAGGTTATTTAAGGACAGAAAATGAATAAAACCAGTATATTATGAGACTTTTGGAAGTAGGAATGGTTCAGGCTGCCTTTACCAAGGACACCGAAGCCAATATCAAGTATCTTGAATCTGAAATACGCGGCTGTGCGAAAATGGGGGCCAAGCTGATAGTTCTTCCTGAACTGCATAATTCCGTTTATTTCTGCCAGACGGAGAATGCTGATTTCTGCGACATGGCCGAGACGATACCGGGACCGTCGACCCGGAGATTCGGTGCGCTTGCGAAAGAGCTCGGTGTAGTCATCGTGCTTTCCCTGTTCGAGCGCAGGGCTCCGGGAGTCTACCATAATACGGCAGTGGTCATGGAGAAGGACGGCACTATTGCCGGCATGTACAGGAAGATGCATATCCCGGACGATCCCGGGTTTTACGAGAAATTCTATTTCACACCGGGGGATCTCGGATTCAATCCCATAAAGACTTCAGTCGGTACGTTGGGTGTGCTTGTCTGCTGGGATCAGTGGTATCCGGAGGCTGCCAGGATCATGGCGTTGAAAGGGGCGGAAATGCTTATATATCCGACCGCTATCGGAGGTCTGGTTACGGAGTCGCCTTTCGAGGAGGAACTCCAGTATGAGGCGTGGACTCTGGTCCAGAGGGGGCATGCGGTGGCGAATGCATTGCCTGTGATCACGGTGAACAGGACAGGGCACGAGGATGATCCGTCCGGCTCCACTCCGGGGATAGACTTCTGGGGCTGTTCCTTTGCGACCGGACCTCAGGGTGATATCATCACCCGGTTTGAGGAGAATGAGGTCTCTTCGCATGTCGTCGATATCGATATGGACAGGTCCGAGTATGTGCGCAGAGGCTGGCCTTTCCTGAGAGACAGGAGGATAGATGCATATTCCGAAATACTTCAGAGATACTGTAAATAAGACTGGTGATATGGCAAACATAGGTACGACATATACGAAATTCGGCAAGAAGGCTCTTCTGTGCGGTTCCGGAGAGCTTGGAAAGGAAGTGGCCATGGAACTGCAGCGTTACGGAGTCCAGGTCGTGGCTGTGGACAAATATGAAAATGCACCGGCCATGCAGGTGGCGAATTCCAGCCATGTCATATCCATGCTGGACGGGATGGCTCTCAGGGAGATCATCGAGCAGGAGAATCCTGATGTGATCATACCTGAAGTGGAGGCCATAGCTACAGACGTGCTCGTGGAGCTTGAAAAAGAGGGGTATCATGTCATACCTACCGCCAAGGCCGCATTCCTGACGATGAACAGGGAAGGCATAAGGCGTCTTGCAGCCGAAACCCTCGGCCTGCCGACTTCGAGATACAGGTTCGCTTCCGACAGGGCGGAATTCGACGAGGCAGTCAGGGAAATAGGGATGCCGTGCGTCGTGAAGCCGGTGATGAGCTCGTCAGGACACGGACAGAGCGTCATCCGGTCGGATTCGGACATTGACACTGCCTGGCATGTTTCCCAGGAGGGAGGCCGTGCCGGCAGCGGAAAGGTCATCGTGGAAGGCTTCGTGGATTTCGACTACGAGATTACCTTGCTTACTGTAAGGCATTGTGCCGGAACTGTTTTCCTGAAACCGATAGGGCATCACCAGGTGGACGGGGATTATCGGGAGTCATGGCAGCCTCAGCCTATGCCGGAGGCAGCGATCGCAAAGGCAGAGGATATCGCGAAGAAGATAACCGACGCACTCGGGGGTTACGGCATTTTCGGTGTCGAACTGTTTGTCAAAGGTGAGGATGTCATCTTCAGCGAAGTCTCGCCACGGCCTCACGATACCGGGATGGTGACCATGATTTCTCAGGATATGTCGGAATTTGCACTGCATGCCAGAGCCGTGCTAGGACTTCCTGTCCCTGGAGTCAGGTTCTACGGTCCATCGGCCTCGAAAGCCATTGTGGTGGAAGGAAATACCAGAGAATACGAATTCAGGAATCTGGAGAATGTGCTTTCTGAGCCAGGTGTACAGCTCAGGATATTCGGAAAACCGGAAATTGCGGGACACAGAAGGCTCGGAGTCCTGCTGGCCACGGCTGACAGTGTCGCGGATGCATTGGCCAAGGTCAACCGGGCTTATTCGAAACTTGAGGTGAAAGTCTATTGACAGAAGGCATATCTTACATAATTTTCAGGTGTAATTCAAGAAAACGGATCATATTGTGAATATGAAGTTTGGGAAACCGGCGATTGCGATACTCTTTATTGCCGCCATGGCTGCCGGGTGTACGACATCCAAGCAGATACTGTATTTCCAGGATATAGATACCGCGGAAATAGACAGGATAGTGACTGACTATGAACCGGTTATAAAACGGGATGACATACTCAAGATAGTCGTCTCCGGACCGGACAAGCTTGTCGTGCAGCCTTACAATCTTACATTGGGGGAAATGACGTCATATTCCGGCTCCTCGTCTCCCCAGAATGCGACTCTTGAATATCATGTCGACAAGGACGGATATATCGATTTCCCCGTGATCGGGAGGATAAAGGTTCTGGACATGACGAGGCAGGATCTGGTTGAATTCCTCACCAAAGAGCTGAAGAAGGAAGTCAAGGACCCCGTGGTATATGTGTCCTTTTCCAATTTCAAGGTCACGGTCCTGGGTGAGGTCAAGAATCCCGGCACATATAATGTCACATCGGAGAGGATAACCATCCTGCAGGCTCTCGGCATGGCAGGAGACCTGAACCTTACGGCAAGAAGAGACGGCATAATACTGATACGCGATGAAAACGGACTCAATACCCATATAAAGATCGACTTGAAGAAGAGCGATATCCTGAGTTCCCCGTATTTCTATCTGCAGCAGAACGATGTGATATACGTGCCTGCAAGCCCGACAAGGGTCACGACAGCCAATACGAGCCAGCTGTGGGGGACCATCCTTTCTGGTGTGACTACATTCATGTCTGTCGTGTCCGTAATACTGAGTGTGATAACCCTTTCCAGCCCCGGTCGTTGAATAAGCTCTTATGGAAAAGAATACAGCCAATAATATTGAACAGCGTGAACCGAGAGAGGATTCCGTGGATCTGCGGTATGTCGTGGATGTCCTGTGGGATCTGAAATACTGGATACTGTTGTCGGTTTTCGTGGCGATGATAGCAGGTTACATGTACATAAAGACCACGACACCGCAGTATACCAGGACGGCAACCGTACTCGTCGTGAACGACAGGATGACTGGAGGCATGGGAGAGCTCCAGTTGCTTTCGGATATCACCGGCATGAGGGCGAACGGCCTTGTGCAGAACGAAATGTATATCCTGAAATCCAGGCCTCTGATGCAGGCCGTTGTGGAGGATCTCTCTCTTGATGTAAGGTATTTCCAGGTCAGGAAATTCATGAGCGACAATGAACTTTACGGAAATTCGCCCATTTCTTCCGCCCTTGTCTCCGGAAGTGCCAGGAACAGACATCCTGCCATATCGGTAGAGTTCGATGTCAATGCGGACACCTTGTCGTATACCATCAGGAAGCTTTCTTTCGTGGCCAGCAGTGCGGATGCCGGGAATCCTGTCCGCAAGGAGTTCAAAGGCAGGACTTACCGGTTCGGGGATGCAATAGAACTTCCGGACCATAATGTCGTGGTCATCTCGAAAACCGGGGATCCTGGCATGCTCTCCCCAGGGACCTACAGGGTCGTCCATACCTCGCCGCGGAAAATGGCGAAATTCTACTCGTCCAGACTCTCTGCAGGCACCACTGACTACAAGGAGCGTTCGAGTGTGATAACCATGTCCATCCAGGACAATATCCCGTTCAGGGCAGATGATATACTGAATACATTGATTGCCAAGTATAACGAGGATACCAAGCGTTTCCTTTCGATGTCCACCTCCAATACTCTGGCCTTTATAGACGAGCGTCTTTCCAGTCTCGAAACACAGTTGGGGGACATAGAGACTGCCGTCAGGAATTACAAGACCGACAAGACCCTCGTGGATTTCGCCATACAGTCCGAGAATATCATCATGAAGGGCTCCGAGTACGAGAAACAGCTGACGCAGCTCGGGATGCAGCTGCAGTTCCTCGACATGATCAAGGACTACATGGACAGAAAGGAGAACGAATACAATCTTCTTCCTGCCAATATCGGTATAGAGGATAACGGACTGGCTGAACTGATCACCGGCTACAATGATATCGTGATTGAGCGCCGCAGGCTTCTGTTGGGTGCATCCGAAACCAACCCGAGGATACAGGCGCTTACGAACCAGATTCAGGACATGTCCAAGGCCGTGGCGTTGTCCATAAGCCAGTTGAGGGAAGCATATCAGCTCAGATATGACATCATCTTCAGGGAGGCAGCGGAAGACAGGACGAAGATGGCCGAGATACCTACCCAGCAGCTCGACATGGCCAAGATCGAACGTCAGCAGTCGATAGTCGAGCCGCTTTATGTCCTCCTCCGCCAGAAAAAGGAAGAGGCTCTCATCTCGCTTTATGCCCAGACGGACAATGCCAGGATAGTCGAGCCGGCAGACGGGCCTGACAGGCCTTCGTCGCCGCAGCCGATGATGATATATGCCTTGTGCTTCTGTCTCGGTCTGATAGCCCCTCCAGGTGTGTTCTTTGTCGGCAATCTCCTGAAAAGGAGAGTTTCGACCATCAAGGATGTCCAGGACCGGACGCACCTTCCTATCATAGGTTATATTCCGGAGAGCGGGGTATCTCTTGTGAACCAGGGCAGCCGGGATGCCCTGACAGAGACTTTCCGTGCAGTCCGGTCGAATATCGGTTTCCTTACGGGCAAGGTGTTCCAGGTGACCTCGTCCATTTCAGGGGAAGGGAAGTCGACGGTGGCGGTGAATATTGCCCTGACTCTTGCCTTTACCGGCAAGAAGGTGCTGTTCATAGAGACAGATCTGAGAAACGGATTCGATTACAGGATTTTCAATCTGCCGAAAAACAGCAAGGGGCTGGCTACTTATCTCAGCGGAAGTTCCACGCTTGAAGAAGTCATATACAAGGATGTCATGGGCCTATCCCTGGATCTGATACTGCGCGGGACGATGCCTCCGAACCCTAATGAACTTCTTTCAAGCAGCAGGATGGAGGAGTTTGTGCGTGATATGCGGGAAATATACGATTATGTCATCTGCGACTCTGCACCTTATATCATAATATCCGACCCTATGGTCGTGAACAATTATTCAGACGCCACCGTGTATGTGGTAAGATGCGGTGTGTCGGATCTTAGATTCATTGACGAGATAAATTTCGCTTCGGAAAACCAGAAACTCAAGAATATTTCCCTTATCATAAACGGAATCAATCCGAAAGCGAAGATTTACGGCAGATACGGCGGCTATGGCTATGGCTACGGCTATGGTTACGGCGGCTCTGCTTCAACTTCAAAGGAATAGGACATGTGGCCATTCACCTCATCTGTGGATTTTATCGGGATGGACTTCAGGACGGACGTGCATTCCCATATCCTGCCCGGAGTGGATGACGGGTTCAGGACAGAGGCATTGTCACTGCAGGCTCTGGATCTTCTGGCCCAGGCCGGAGTGCGGCAGGTCATCCTGACTCCGCATATCTATCCGGAACTGTATCCGGACAATACACCGGAGAATATACGCCATGCTGCCGAAGCATTCAATGCAGCCGCCGCCCGGACCGGCATAATCTGCCGGACCGCCGGTGAACACATGGTGTTCCCGGGAATCGAGGCGATGTTCCGCAAGGATGCTCCCGGCATGGTCCTGTCCATGCCGGGCAGCCATGTTCTGATAGAGATGTCCTACGCATATGAATCACCTGGCATAAGGGATTTCATCTTCCATCTGAATGTCTCCGGTTATCATCCTGTGCTTGCGCATCCGGAAAGGTATACTTTCTATCAGGATGTCACTGAAGAGATGGAGACCTTTATTTCCATGGATACTGCATTGCAGCTCAATGTGTTGTCCTTGGGAGGATTCTATGGCAAGACAGCCAAGGCCAAGGCGGAGCACATGCTGGAGAAAGGTCTGTACACTTATCTTGGTACCGACCTGCATTCGTTGAGGCAGATAGACCAGCTCAAATCGCTCAGAATCAAGAAGAGCCATGTCAAGGCAGTGGAGAGACTGCTGGAAAACAATGATGCCCTCTGGAACTCCTGAGCCGGCTCATTTCCTTTCCGCCAGTTTCTGCAGCTCGTATTCGGCTTTTATCTTGTCTATGATAGCACAGACTACCTTGTACATCCTGCTGTCTTTGGAATAATCGGCAGGGCAGATGAAATTCACCCTCTCCTGCCTGAGAAGTTTCCGTGCGGTGTGTCTCTTGCTGTCCACCCGCGGATCGAATACGGCTATGGAGTTCCCTCCGAACATCTTCACGATTTTCATGCACGGCACATCGGTGTCCCCGTCTCCGAAATAAATCATGGAAGGGAACGGGATGCGTTTGTTTTCCTCCAGCTGGCTTTCATTCACCCTCTTGTTGTCTCGGATGCTCAGAATCCCCTTGTTTATCTTGAACAGGAACTGTGTCTTGGCGGTATAGTCGACGGCCACTCCCGGCCATTCCGCCTCTCCTTTGTCGTTGTACAGGAAGGAGCAGGCGAAAATCCTCTTGAACTCCCTGGCGATAGGGGAGCCTTCTATCATTTCCGCGAGTCCGGAAGAATTGATGTAGTGCTCTATGCGTACTCCATGGGACTTGCCGTAGCTGTTTATAAGCTTGAACCATTCCCGGACTCCCTGGAAAAGTTCTATCTGTTCTCCGAATTTCCTGAAATCATCACGTCTGAGCTTGATGCCGGCTTTCCTTGCTTCATCGAACATCAGTTTCATATATGCAAGGATATTGCTGGCGTCCTGGCCTTTCGCTATCTGGTCGCTCATTTTCCAGAATTCCTCGGGAGTCTTGCCGATGGCCTGGATAAAGCCGAATTCCTGCATGTTCCCCGGTGACAGGGTCCCGTCAAAGTCATAGACAAGTGCAACTATCAGTTGTTTTCTCATAATCAGCCTATTGTCTTTCAAAGATAATGAAAAAAACATATCTTTGCATTTATGGAACATTACTTTTCACGTCTAGAGGAGATTGTCAGGACCCATTGGGACGGCAAGGCTCTGAGCAATTTCAAGGGAGAGTCTTTCACCTTCGGTGAGATGGCCTCGTATATCGGGAAATTCCATCTTCTCTTTGAAGAGGCCGGTATAAGGAAAGGGGACAAGATAGCTGTCTGCGCGAGGAATTCAGCGAGGTGGGCTGTCGCATTCCTTTCTGCAAACACGTATGAGGCTGTCACAGTGCCGATTCTGGCTGACTTCCATCCGGAAAGCATCAATTCCCTTACTGACCATTCCGAAAGCAGGCTTCTCTTTACGGATACCGACCTGTGGAAGAAACTGGATCCGGCCAAGATGCCTCAGCTTGAAGGGGTCATCTCGGTGACAGACTTCAGCCTGCTTTATTCGAAGAACCAGGCCTTGACGGATGCCTTCGGTCGGCTTGAGGAACTTTTCTCCGGGAAATATCCGGAAGGCTTCGGCCCGGCGGATGTGCATTATCCTGTCGGCAATGACAAGGATGTCGCATTGATAAACTATACTTCCGGGACGACCAGCGCCCCGAAGGGAGTTATGATCAGATACGAATCGCTGAGTTCGAATATAGAGTTCGGTCTTGAATACATGCCGTGCAGCCCTGGGGAGAATATCGTATCCATGCTTCCTATGGCGCACATGTACGGTATGGTATTCGAATTCCTGTATCCGCTTTGCGGCGGTGTCACGATCAATTTCCTCGGCAAGACTCCTACTCCGTCACTGCTTCTGGGTGCGATGGCTGAACTGAAGCCGTATCTGGTGATTACGGTGCCTCTTGTCATGGAGAAAATCTTCAGGAGCTCCGTCAAACCGGTATTGGACAAGCCTTTGATGAGGGTGCTGGTCCATATCCCTGTACTGAACGGGATAATATTCAGGAAAATCCATGACAAGCTCATGAATGCCTTCGGAGGACAGGTGCGCTGCCTGATCATGGGCGGTGCAGCGCTGAATCCTGAAGTAGAGTACTGGTTCAGGAAATTCCGGCTGCCGTTTACTGTCGGCTACGGCATGACGGAAGGGGCTCCGCTTTTCGGCTATGCTCCATGGGACGAATTCGTGCCTCATTCCTGCGGAAGGAAAGTCGACAGGATAGATGTGCGCATAGATTCGGATGATCCTGTCAATACGGTAGGGGAGATACAGGTGAAAGGGATGAATGTCATGGAAGGGTATTACAGGAATCCCGAGGCTACCGCTGCGGCCTTTACTGCCGACGGGTGGCTGCGGACCGGTGATCTCGGTGTCATAGACAAGGCCGGAAACATCTTCATCCGCGGGAGGAGCAAGAACATGATACTTTCATCGAACGGACAGAATATCTATCCCGAAGAAATAGAGTCGATACTGAACAGCAGACCTTATGTGGTGGAATCTGTCGTGGTGGACCGGTCATCAAAACTTGTCGGGCTCGTCTATCTGGACAAGGACGGCATGGACAAGGACGGGATTGACGAAACGTCGGCACTGAAGGATATCCTTGTGTCTGTAAACCGTGACCTGCCATCGTACAGCAGACTCTCTAAACTCGAAGTGCAGGCCAATCCTTTCGAGAAGACTCCGAAGATGAGTATCAGAAGATTTCTCTATAAATAAGATTACCATACTGCAACTTTTCCAGGACAGGAGGCATCTATAATCCGGATTTCCAATTATTGACATGAAAACTTCCGGATTGTTTCTGATATTGTCGTTGTTCTTTCTTCCTGTTTCCAACGCCTTTGCGGGCGGACCACGGAAGAATGGATTCCCCATAAGGCATCATGAGTTGTCCATCGGTACAGCCATGCTGCCCGGCAGGTACGGTTTCGGATATGAATACGGCACTTCTTACGATGCATTTTCGATTCCGGGGATTTACCGGAACTCCAAATATTACGAGAAGGAGTTTACCACTGGCACGTGGTCTTCAGGGTATACATACAGGTTTACAAAGGTACTTGCCATACAGGCCAATATCATGTATGAGGCCGGGTGGGTGCAGAACTATGACAGAAAGACCAAACTGCTTGCCGGCAGAAGTCTGGATTCATACCTTACGGCCATGGCTTCGTTCAAGGTGTACTGGTATAACCGGCCGTCCGTCAGGATGTACTCATATTTGGGGCTTGGCCTTGCCTATAATCATAATGTTTGCGACCCTGCCGGACAACCGGGGGCCGGAACAAGAGTGGATTCAGCTGTAATGGCATTCCAGTTCACGCCTGTTGGCATACAGTTCGGCCGCCGTATCTTCGGTTTTGCAGAAGCCGGAGTCGGACATTATTTCTGCGGGATGGCGGTAGGTGCAGGCTATCGATTTTAAATAAGCAATCATGTACAGGATCCTAACATATCTGTCGCTGGTTCTTGCAGGCTTGGGTGCAGTGTCCTGCGAGATTTACAGCGATGAGGAATCCCTCGTGGAACCGGGCTACATGGTAGTCCAGAGGACATACAGGGATTACATATACAATATTTTCAATGTCGCCGAGCTGTCCGGCTTTTTCCAGCAGTATCAGTCCATCCGCTCGGACAGGGACGCTGCGGTGAAACTGGCCGAGGATTATTTCCATCAGTCGGCATACTGGGACGGATGCCTGTTCTTCGAGCAGGCAGAAATCAGCGGCTGGGGCAAGATAGTGCTTGAGGATGACGGCTCGTTCAGCGTAATCGTCAGGACGACTTACATGTATACTCCTGAACGGACTTTCAGCGTCATTCCGAATGCTGACGGCCGTTTCGTCGTCGAATATGAGGCAAAGGACAGCGACAGCGATCTGCAGAGTCTGCAGGCGGCTTTCATCTGCGATGACGATTGGGTGACCCTGGAAGAATGCAAGGTAGTCTGCACATTCCCGGATTCAGGTTACTGTACCATATCTTCCGTGGAGGATGAACCTGTAAAAAAAGCCATAGTCTCACGCTCGTACAGGACTTATACTCCGGTATCAGGCCGTCTTCTCTATGAATATTCTGATGACAATGGCGTCGAAGACAGGTTCGAGACCGGGTTCTCCGAAGATTGCCAGACTGTGGAGAGAGGACAGTCGGTGGTGAAATGCAAGCCTCTCGCTTTCAACCAGAATTTGACAGTTGATTATGTTATCGATTAGATTTCAATCAGGGCAGTTCTTCAGGCTGCTGCCTTCGGTCCTGGCTCTTGCGGTTTTCTTTTCTGCCTGCCCCGACAGTCCGGCGGCAGACAGATATGGGACAAGACGTGAAGCTGCCTGTTTCGATTATGAGGTAAGGGTCGGAATCGGCGGATATCCGATGTTTGAAGTTTCCGATTTCGGAATGGACGGTTCCGGCGGATTTTTCGGCTATTATTTTGATGCAGAGCCTTATTATCGCGAAACACTTGCCGGAATATATCTTCCCGGGCTTGGGCGCGGCTATGTTACAGGAGTGCTTTCAGCAGAAGTGGATTTCAATATAAAGCGTTGGTTTACCGTGACTTTCGGAATCGGAGTGAATTCTGCTTTCCAGAATGTGTTTGATCCCATGGACGGCGGGAAGATGGGCCGGAACCATTGTACCACTGTTTCGATCCTGCCTGAAGCGAGATTCAACTGGCTGAACCGTGACTTTGTACGGCTTTATTCCTCTGTCGGCATAGGCCTTGGCATGGACGTGATCAGAAAAGTGACATACGAAGGATCGGATACAGGTTATTTCCCCGTGTTCCAGATTACTCCTGCAGGAATATCCCTGGGACGGAAAGTCTACTGGTTTGCGGAATGCGGTATCGGACTGCAGTATATCGGCGGAATGACAGGAGTGGGAGTGAGATTCTAAAAAGTGTTTGACATGAAAAGATCCGTTAATACAATATTTCTGGCAGTTTCGGCTTTTTTGACAGCTTCCTGTGTAGTTGCCGATCCCGAGACAGTCAAAAGGACAAGCGAAGGTCTTGCTTCCTATTCAAATTCCAGACTTGTGCCTCTTTTTGCCATAGATCCTGTAGCTGCAGTTATCGCAGCAGTGGATACGGACACCTATCTTTCCAGACAGGGAGAGATTGATGACCAGGAAATGGCATCGCTTTTTCCGTATGGGGTACTACACATTGATGACCGCGCGATAAAAATAAACGGCGTGGCCAATGTCTATCCGGACGGGAACGGCATAAATACTCCCGGGGCAAAATGGGAGGTAGACCGTTTCTACGATCCATATTCCATCCATGCAGATTCTGATTACCTCTATTATACCGGTTACGAAGCCAGAGGCTCCAGATGGGTCCTGGAATGTATATCAGAAGGTCACTGGAATGTTGATCTGCTTTCCGTAAACGTGTTGGCATCCTGTGACCAGGTCCACGTAGCCTATGTCAAGGAAGAATCCGGTATCCGGGAATATACAGTCACATCATCCGGCTCCCTGACCGAATATGACTATACCGCCACATGTTCTACCGGTGATGACGGAGTTACAATAAAATTCATTTCCAACATAGATGCAGGTTTCTCAAAATGGACAATGGTTCCAACTGCAGGCATCTTCAATGTGTATTTTTCCAAAGGAAGCCAGAAACTGGATTACTGTTATCTCACTTTTGCGGAGAACGGGTTTTCGTGTGAGACGGGGTTGGACTGACTTTTTGGCAGTAATATTTTATTGGAACAAAATTTGACACGGAATCGTGTCAGAACAGGCGATCTGCGGTGTTCCGGCGGGGGCGGGCTCAGTCATTTACGGAAGTAAACTCCTGTCGCCCTACCCTTGGGGTCTTGCATCTCACCTGTCCTGACACGATTCCGGCTTTGGACGTGGAGGGAAGAGGCGGAGTGCGGCGTTCCGGTGTGGGCGGATTTTTCCTGAAAGTTTTATGGGATAAAACAATAAAATACAATATTATGGCAAATAAAGGTACAATTGGAGTAACTACCGAGAACATATTCCCGGTTATCAAGAAATTCCTGTATTCGGACCACGAAATCTTCCTCAGGGAACTTGTGGCGAATGCTGTTGATGCAACACAGAAGATGAAGGCGCTCGCTTCATCCGGAGACTTCAAGGGAGAACTTGGCGACATGTCGATCAGAATTGAACTGGACAGCGATGCCAAGACTTTGAAGATAATCGACAGGGGAATCGGCATGACCGATGAGGAGGTCGACAAATATATCAACCAGATCGCATTTTCAAGCGCAGGGGAATTCCTTGAAAAATACAAGGACCAGATAAGCAGCATCATAGGCCATTTCGGACTTGGATTCTATTCTGCATTCATGGTGGCGAAGAAAGTCACTATAGACACATTGTCCTGGAAAGAAGGGGCGAAGGCGGTAAGATGGTCATGTGACGGAAGTCCTGAATATGAGCTTGCTGACAGCGACAAGACAGACAGAGGATCGGAAATTACATTGTATATCGATGACGAGGAGAAGGAGTTTGCCGAGAAAGGCCGAATCCAGACATTGCTCGACAAATACTGCAAGTTCATGCCTGTGCCTATCGTTTTCGGCAAGGAACAGGAATGGAAGGACGGAAAGTATGTGGATACTGACAAAGATAATATAGTCAACAAGATAGAACCGCTATGGACCAGAAAACCGGCCGACTTGAAGGCTGAGGACTATATGGAATTCTACAAGGCCTTGTATCCGATGCAGGATGAGCCGCTTTTCTATATTCACCTGAACGTCGATTATCCGTTCCATCTGACAGGTATCCTGTATTTTCCCAAGATCAAGGATCGTATGGAGCTTTCCCGCAACAAGATACAGCTTTACTGCAACCAGATGTTCGTGACCGATTCCGTGGAAAACATTGTCCCGGACTTCCTGACATTGCTGCATGGCGTGATAGATTCTCCGGATATTCCGCTGAATGTGTCCCGCAGTTACCTGCAGAGCGATGCAAATGTCAAGAAAATATCCGGATACATCACAAGAAAGGTCGCAGACAGACTCGAGGAGATTTTCAAGAATGAGCGCGAGGCTCTCGAAAGCAAATGGGACAATCTGAAGCTTTTCATCGAATACGGTATGCTTTCAGACGAGAAATTCTGTGACAGGGCCATGAAGTTCTGCCTGCTCAAGAATACCGACGGCAAGTATTTCAGCATAGATGACTATAAGAAGGTCATCGAGGGAGAACAGACGGACAAGGACAAGAAGACTGTCTTCCTGTATGCGACTGACGCTGTAGCCCAGTATCCGTATGTCGAGGCTGCAAAGAACAAGGGTTATGACGTGCTTCTTATGGACTGCCAGCTGGATGCGCATTTCGTCAATCTGCTGGAAACCAAGATCGAGAACAGCCGTTTTGCCCGCGTGGATTCAGACAGTATCGATAATCTGATCCTGAAAGAGGAGCGGATCCGTCCTGAGATGAGCGAACAGGACAAGTCGGATATCGATGTCATATTCAAAAGCCTTCTTCCGGCGGAAAACAGTTATTATGTGACAGCGGAGAATCTCGGTGAGAATGCTTCTCCTATACTGATCACGCAGTCCGAGTTCATGAGGCGTTACCGTGACATGTCAAGTCTCGGAGGAGGGATGAATTTCTACAGCGAGATGCCTGAATCATACAATATCACGGTGAACATGCAGAATCCTCTGGTCATGAAGATCATGGGGGCAAAGGCAGAAGCTTTCGCCGGGAAGGATATAGAGGATCCTGTCAAGGATCTCCCGAAAGATGCCACCGACGAGCAGAAGAAAGAGGCTCAGGCAAAAAAAGACGAGGCAGTCAACGCCCGTAATGCCGAGCTCAAGGATTTCGCTTCCGCCAATGGGATACTCAAGCAGGTTATCGACCTGGCTCTTCTGGCGAACGGTATGCTGAAAGGCAAGGATCTCAGCGACTTTATCTCCCGCAGCGAGCAGGTGGTAGCTGATGCGTATCTTAAATAACGCATATGAATACTAAATATTTTGCCTAATGTACCGTATTTTGGTACAGTGTAAATGTAACTTTGGTCAGACAAAATCAGAAGAGATGAAACTAATCGACTTTATCAGCAACTTCCCCGATGAGGAAAGC
>CALVDT010000070.1 GCA_944326385.1 uncultured Bacteroidales bacterium
GACCTGTACCGGGATATGGTGCCGGGCTCATCCGCCAGGCCTCTTATCTATATCGGCGGAAGCACATACGTGGTGGCGGAGGCCGTCAATATACTTCGACCTCGTCAATGAAAAACCAGCACGGCTGCCCTATCCCGTAATGCCATGCCGGGCATATTTTCGTCCCTTCGATATCGAACCTTATGTACCTTGCGGTGACAGGGGAGCCGGTCTGGCATCCAATCTTCACGAACTTGACCTGCGGGGAGTCGTCCTCAGGGATTTCCTGCGTGCCTATGCAGGTGAAATCCACACCGTCCTCAGAGACGGAGACCCTCAGGCTTTTCGGGAGCAGTATCCATGCCCCGAGCTGGTGGAGGAAATCGCAGCCTGCATAGGAGAAGCCGGTTTCTTTGCCCAGGTCCACGG
Organism: uncultured Bacteroidales bacterium; assembly: GCA_944326385.1. GTDB lineage: Bacteria > Bacteroidota > Bacteroidia > Bacteroidales > UBA932 > Cryptobacteroides. Next base: position 409 of record CALVDT010000070.1, read on the forward strand.
TGAACGAGCCGTCAGTCCCTTCCCATCCTACCCAGCTTTCCACGAATGTGGAGCCTCCGTAGATCCCGTCAGTGAGGGCCGTCTCCCCGAGTTCCAGGTATTTTTCGGCAGTCGGGGCCACTGTCCAGGATACTGTGGCTCCTGCAGCCTTGTTCTTCAGCTCTCCGGGAAGGTATCTTTCCCGGTACAGCCTGCAGTATTCTGCAGGGGTGTTGTTCCTTTCGTTCAGTGTCGGGATACCGGCCTCCCTTGTCCTCTCTTCGAAAAGCGCGAGAGCATCCCTGACCCAGCTTTCGCCTGTGCGTCCTTCCGCACGTGCTATCTCGAGCTCTGAATACTGCAGGGGGAGTCTTGACCTGCGTACTCTGCCGAGATATTCCGGCTGCCCTGCGACCGCAGCTTCCGCCGCATCGAACAGGGCCCTGAACTGCTTCCTGCATGCCGCGTTAAGCATCCCGTCCTTGTGGCTGACGGGCGAGTCGTATATCCAGAGTCTATGTCCGGATGCCAGAAGGGCCCCTTCAAGCATTTTCTCATATTGGTATATGTACCGCCCTGCCGCACCGTAGTATCCGTCTGTGAACTCTCTCATCAGCGAGTCCACGTCGGCATCGGCATCCCACATCAGTTTGGAGACGATATAGGATCTCATCTCGGAAAGGTCCGTGCCGAGTGTCCCGGCGATCTGGGAGAAATGCATTGTCACATGATGGTCCCTGAAAGTGCGGATGTTGGGCTGTATGATGTGGAAGTTGGGAAACGGTGCCACCATGTTGTCGAAATTGATGCCGTAGTCCCATACGAAGATGTTGTCCGAGATTGCCGACCAGCCCTCGAGGGCTTTCATGAAATACTGTCCTGAGGCATTGTCAGTCAGCGGGACTTCCCTGTCACAGTCGATGTCGCAGAGCATGATGTTCACGTTCGGGAGAGGTTTCACGTGTCTTGGAGGGTTCATCGTGAAAAGGTATGCCAGGGTGGAGAATTCTTTGTCCGGGAACCGTGCGGCGATCTTGTTGAGGAATTCTATGTAAAGGCCGGAGACCGCCCCTTCCCTTTCTATCACTTCCATGCATGCGGGACACTGGCAGTAGGTGTCGTTCCCGTCGTTCTGGCTTACGGAGATCATGTCTTTCCCGGGGTCGGCCTTGAAGATGGAGTCTATCTTCTGGCATGCGAGCTCGAGTACCTCCGGGTTGGTGAGGCACCACTGGCTCGCCCTTCCGGGACGCCTTTCGCCGTTGATATACGAGTAATACTCAGGATGTTCCTTCCCGTAGGTGGATGCCGGCAGGATATGGTTGAACGTATGCACCCAGAGATTGCCGGCGAATACGTCTGAAGGCTCCTCCAGCCTGAACCATTTCTTGTAGAGGGGGTCTTTGAGCGAATAGGACTGGGTCTGCCTGTATCTGAATGTGGGGGTCTGGCTGATGTCCAGGTCTTCAGGGAACGAAAGCGTCTCCATGTGGTCGTAGCAGAGGGCATCGGCAGCGTACATCCGTACTCCGAATAACTTTTCAAGTATGGTGACGGCTGCGTACGTGGAGCCGTTCCCTCCGCCGGATGTGATGTATATTTTCCCTCCGCCGGCCCGGATGCTGAACGCATCTTCGGCAAGTCCGGAGTCTGGATCTGTGCCCATGAAGATGATGTCTCCCTTCTTTTCGCTGCCGTCTGCCGGGACAATCCCGATTCCGGCTCCGCTCATGCGCCTGACGAAGTCCTGCATGAGAGCTGCAGCCTCTTTCTCGTCACTTGATGGTACAGTGACAATCCTTCCGGTGGCTTTGCCGTCCTTTACGATGGCGATCTGTGCCGAGGCGTCCCATGATGCCATGGCCAGCATGGCGGCCACGATGGCTGGGATCTGTTTCAGCCGTGGTCTGAGTACGGATTTGTGTTCCATTGATGTGGTGTGTATTACTGAGACAGTTAATTTCGCAATCGAGTGACTCTGCGATCTGGTCATGTCCGAGCACAGCAGCATGGTTATACATCAATGTCATAAAGACACGACGAGCGACAGGTTTACTCCAGTATATGCCGGAGTAAGGCGGCATACACCGCCGGAGCAAAGATATCCTTCTTTGAAACGTCCTGCATTGACAGCTGCACGGATTTTTCCGTAGGAGTAACTCACGTTCCCGTTTACATAATGGATTCCGGTATCCCCGTAATTCCACATATCTGTCAGGGATACACTCCATCTCGGTGCAAAACTGTATTCCAAAAGAATTGCAGCCCAATTCTTCTGGTCTTCCTTTGTATAGAGATGCTGGAGCTCCATCCTCAGAGAATTTTTCCTGTCGAACTTGTACGTCATGTCAGCCACCACGGTGTGTGAGTTCCAGAGCTCTGACGCATGTCCGTTTGTAGCAGGGTTGAACGTCTGCCATGAATAGAAAAGTATCATCTTGAAATTACGTCCGAACCACCTTTCGGCATCTATGGTCAAGTCCCTGAACAGAAGCTCGTCAGCACCTCTGACTCCTGTGACCATGTCTAGTATGCCGCCATAGTATGTGGAAAAGTTCGCATGGATTTTCATACCCTTTCTTCCACCGACAGTCGTACCTCTGCGGAAATTATAATACAAATCAGCCTGGCCTCCGGTTTCATCAAACTGCGTTGTATACGGATTCAGAGTGGCAAGCGCGTAACTGTGCTGCTGGGTCAGCGCCGGTACATAATTGATATAGGTGTACATATCAGAAGCACTCCGGTATCCCTGGAAGAATGGGTTCTTGAGTTTTCTGAAAGTAAGAAGGCCTCCGAATCCGTTTCCGGTGTATCCGAAGTCCACCTGTACGGCCTCGCAACGGGTGCTGTCCTGATAGTTGTAAAACCCTGGATCGCTTCTGCGGCTCATATACTCGCCGCTGAGTCTGAATCCGCCGTAGCCCAAAGCCATCCTTGCGGAGTATCCTGTATTGTGCGGGACAGCTCCTGTCCCTTCCGTCTCCACATGTTCATATTTGTCAAGCACACTGCCTTCTACAGTCCATTCAAGGCTGTCCCATGACGCAGCCCTGGATACGGAGAAAGAAAGGTCAGCTCCGGATACCATGGCATTAGTATAGTCTTTTATGTCACGTACACGGCCGTAAATAGCCTTCACTGTCAGGAAGTCACCGAATGTATATCCTGCCCTGACACCTTGAAGTGCATTGTTAATCCCAAGGGTACGGTCCTCGTAAGTCCTGAAAAGAAGTCCGCTTCCGAACTGCTCATAAAGACTTCCGAGCCTTACATCCCATCCTTCCCCGCTGTAGCCGGCATAGGCATCATATCTGAGAAAGTTCTCTCCCCGGATATTCATCGGGAAATATCCGGACAGAGCCGGAAGATATCCCTCCAGCTGGACGCCAGCGTAGAATCCTTTCCATGAGTAGTCCATCTTGAGATAATTGTTGGACCCCATATGCCCTTCAGGAGCGGAGGCGCCGGTCTTGCTATCATCCAGATAATATGTTGTGTTGGTCTCGAGTCCTGCGGAAAAGCTGCCATTGTCCCTTTCCTGGGCAAAGGCAGCAGTCGTCACAAGCATAAGGCAGGCCAATATGGTGCTATATTTCATCATGTCCATGCCTTACTGGAGTTTTAATATCTGGTCAAAAAGTTCCTCCTCACTTCCTGGAGTATAGCCGTTATGGGTATATACGACATTGCCGTCCTTGTCCAGAATGAATACCGAGGGTTGCATCTGAACATTCATGGCCCTTTTGAGGTCGCTGTTTTCATCCAGGAGGAAAGTTATGTCCGTCCACCCTCTCCCTGTCACCATGGGCTTTACTTTCGCACTGGAGCGGGAGTCGTCGGTAGCTACTGCCACTACTTTGAAATCAGCTTCTTCCGCCCAGTCCACATATGCATCGTTAATTGCCCCTAGTTCCTGGAGGCATGGCTTGCAGGAGGTGAACCAGAATGAAAGGATGACAGGTACGTTGTCATCCATTATTGACCGTATGTTTACCGTATTTCCGTCAATGTCTTTTACTTCGACATTCGGAAGAGTCTTCTGCCCCCACATCTGGAAAGGCAGGAGAATGGCCAGTGCCAGTATAATATAATGTTTCATCTTGACATCAGTTTTCATATCCGAAATCAGTGAATCCGTTGCCTGGGATATCGGCGGCATTGTCGGTGACATATCCCCAGTCATTGTAAGTGGCATAGGTTACATTGCCCTTGAAAGAACCTGGCTTGTTTACTATTGCCAATATATGGAGTCTGTCCTCGTCCAGGACTGAAGAAGGCACCGGCATTCTATACTCCAGATCAGTGATATTGCCCGCTGTCAAAGAAACAGGATCGCCCCACATCGGTGTCATCTCGTCCCTGGCGATGCTGTTGTGCTCATAATTGCTGGCCCCTCCTTCCTGGCTGTAGATTATCCCGTCTTCAAGGATAAATACGCTGACAAGATAATCTCCCGTAGACTTGGATGCGACACTCAGTCTGACTTTTACTTCCCCGTCCGCTATGACAGCCTCACCCCCTATCATGGTTTTTGCAGGCAGGTTCTCCGTAGCCTCATCGGCAAGTCCGTTGAATACAGCCTGTGTTGTGGCAATCGCAGAACTGTTTGCCACCTCGGCATAATCATTTACTACGCCTGTCGGGTATCCAAGAAGGTCAAAATGCGAGAAATAAGCATCAGCCTGGTCATAAGCGAGTCCTCCGGTAGATGAACTTGCGTGCAGGTTGAGCGGAATTATATGCTCCGGGTCTTCAGATATGGCATTTCCGAGGGCGGAATTCATCAGAGGACAGTTGGTGCACCATGTAGCTGTGAATCTCATCACGACGGATCTCCTTAAGAAGTCGCGTGAGAAATCCGCCTCAAGTTCGCCCATTTGGCTGACAGTGACAGTTGCCGTCATAGACTGGTCATCGACCCCTGTCAGTACGACATTCCCGGTTCTCACCTTGCCGGTATTCCCGGATATATGCATACTGATTCTGGAGACAGTGTATTTCGATTCGGTCTTGCCATCGTCAAGCAAGGTAGTCTCATGCTTAATGCCATTTACAGTTATCCAGTCGACATCAGGGACAGCTTCGTAGTCGACATTCCCTTCGACAGTAATGACACAGTCATTTTCCTCCTGGATGACACCTGTCTGCTTTTCTGTGATGTTGAAACCTGGGTTGACATCCTGGATTACATAATACCTGGTGTTTGTCCCGCCGCATTTTATCATGAAATCGGATACCCGTTCCTTGAATGCTTCCGGATTGTCCTCCAGTGCTGTCACAGTGAATTCTACAGACCCGGCTTCTCCGCTCAGAGGATATACGGTGAACCATGCGGATGTGTTTTTTACTTCCCAGCTGTCTGTCATCTCCAAGGTGAAGACAGCCGTTGAACTGGCCGTGTTGGCTACCATTATGGAATTCCCTTCCAGCGCATCCTGTTCTTCCTCCTGATCCGGTCCGGATTTGTCACATGACACCATGGAAAAAGAGGCAACGGCAACGATGGAGAATAAAGTTGTAATAAAAAATCTGCTGTTTTTCATTTTGTCTATATAATATAAATTGATCAGGCTCCTGCCGCCCCGCCTCAAATCAAGGCGAAACAGCAAGAGTCTTTTATAATTCTCCTGTTCAGAGTTTGGATGAAAACAGATAATGGCTGTCTGATGCAGCTGAGACAGGTTCCCTTTCTGTCCGGAGATCCTTGTCATGTGCCGCTGAAAGGCTTACAGACGGTGCCGAATATGATTCAGAACCGTTGTTTTCCGTAAGGATGATACCTGTCCACTCTCCATCCCATGTATAGCCCCTGTCATCGAGGAATTCAAACGAGAATGTATATGTGCCGTCGCCATGGTTCTCTATATTGAGGTCGCCGCTGATGGCCGGAGCATATTCAGTTACTGAGCCGTCTTCCTGGAATCCGCTGAGATAGAATGTGCCGTTGAGACTTGATGAAAGATAGCCATACAGGTACTCTCCGACATTCATATAATAGTTAGATGTGCAAGCCTTGTATGTGCCACTCGGGATTCCGGCAGCGAAATCAGTACTGTTCCCGACAATTGTGGTCATGAATCCGTCACCGGTGACACCGTCTCCTGGATATATTTCGACCATCCACATATCTCCTCCGGAATAGTAGATGTCTCCAAAGTCTACGGCCCTGGCATTAGTAGCATTTGAAAGGTCAAGGGTATAGTCACCATCAAGAGTGGAAATAGGGCCGGGTACACCTGACACAGTCACGTTCCCTGTGTAAGAGCATGTGACATGTATGCCTTCGTCTGTATAGAAATCGCAGTATATTTCATACCCGGAATCGATCTTTTTCACCGTCATGGTGCCTTCACAGCAGAATCCATACCGGCCGACAGGCTCTTCATCAGGATTTTCCGCCGGCTCAAGATACTCAAGGAAAGTCTCATACGGGAACAGATAATACAGAAGAGTGTGCATTTCGCCCGGTACTATGCTGAAAGCTTCTTTGTTTTCTGCTTTCGCAGCATCAATTGTATATGTGCCTTCTGCTATGGCACCATCCTCGTCATATGGAGTGAAGAATTCAATGCCGAGATTATACCCTGGAAGGATAT
>CALVDT010000071.1 GCA_944326385.1 uncultured Bacteroidales bacterium
GAAGCATCGGTATTGACTGTCTTGGGGCTGACCAGAATGATATTGCCGTTGACATCGATATTGAAAGCAGTTGTTTCCGCATCGGTGACGGCCTGGACTGATTCCGGTGTAAGTCCTTCTCCTTCAAGAGTTATCCGAACAGTCTCCAAACCGTCGCATTCCCAGAACAGGTTATCTGTGGAAGCGCCATGCAGCACTGCCGGGATGTTTTCCTTTTCAAACTGTGCCGGAGACTGTTCCTTGCTGCATGAGACCGCAGTCAGAATTCCGGCAGCCATTGATACGGCCATCAATATTTTCATTGTACGTTTCATGTTTTTCGTCGTTTAGAATATACGGTGACCTTTGCTGAAGGTCTTTCTTGCATTGATTTTCCTGTCGCATATGACTATATCGGCATCATACCCTGGCCGGATCCTGCCTTTGCAGTCACCGTAGCCCATCAGGACGGCCGGATTGACAGTAAGCATCCTGACCGCATCCGGCAGTGATGCTCCTGCGATGAAATGAAGAGTCCGCACCAGCCGGTCTGTCGTGGCGACACTTCCGGCAAAGCACGTCCTGTCAGGCATCTTGGCCACGCCATCCTCGATAAGGACTTCCTGACCTTTCTCCAGACTGCCGAGGATGCTTTTCGAGCCTTCCGGCATACCGGCACCGCGCATGGAATCCGTGCACAGGACAATCCTGTCCACCGGCTTGCATTTCAGCACCAGCTTCAGAAGCGGCTCCGGCACATGGATGCCGTCTCCAATGATCTCTACATTCATGTCTTCTATAAGATACCCCGCCTCTATGCAGCCAGCATACCTGAAAGCATTTCTTCTGGTGACCCCGTTCATGCAGGAATAGGAATGGGTGATAAGGGAATAACCGGCTTCATATGCCTCAGCAATATCTTCATATATGGCGTCCGTATGGGCAATGGAAGGCAATATCCCCCTGTCGCGGAGCAGGCTGCCCAGGTCCAGTGCACCAGGAAGTTCCGGGGCTATGCTCCAGCGACGGATATCGGCACCGCTTTCCAGCACGGGCATGTAATCCTCCGGTGACGGATTCTTAAGATATTTCGGATCCTGCGCTCCTCTGAAGACATATGAAAAATACGGCCCTTCAAGATGCAGGCCTCCGAAAGCAGCACCCTCGGTCTGATCCTTCACGGAGTCGTAGACGTCGAGAAAGCGGAAAAGTTCCGCATTGTCAGAGGCGAGAGTAGTCGGGAAAAGCATGGTCGTACCATGTTTTGCATGTTCCTTTGCTATGCCGATACATGCCTCGGCAGTACAGTCCATGAAATCATGGTTTCCGGCACCATGGGTATGGATATCGATGAAACCTGGCATGATATATCCGCCCTCGGCATCCACATCCTCATAACCCTCGGCCTCGATGATGCCCTTCTCCACGGCTTTTATCCTGCCGTCCTCTACGAGCACCGTCCCCGTTCTGAGATTAATGTCGGGAGTGATTATCTCCCCGTTGAATATCCTCAATCTTTCCATGATACGGTCAATTTTTCCGTTTTGTCCAATATTCTATCTTGTATCCGCAGAATGCATAGAATATCATATAGATGAAACATGGGACGAGCACCCGGTATCCCATCTGCAGACTGCCGGTATTGTCAGCGACTGCTGCATATATCAGCGGCAGTATCGCATTCCCGCAGAGTCCCATCACGAGTATGGAAGAGCCTATGTTCGTGAATTTCCCGAGATTCCTGATGGCAAGCGGCCATATGCCAGCATATATCAGAGAATTAGGTATCCCGAGAAGCACGAGGAACCATATTGAGATATCCGTATCGAACCCGAACAGATGCACCTGAGACGAAAGCAGTATGACGCAGAACGAGAGGACAAGCCCCAGAACTGTGCATATCTGCAGGGCCCTTAGCTGCGACAGATATTTCGGAATCAGCACTACGCCTATAAGATAACCCGCAAGAATGCATCCGAGGGTGCAGGACGGGAAGACCTTGGCGTCGAGCATATCTATTCCCATGCCCTGGGCATAGCCTATGATAGTGTTTATGGATATGACCTGTGAACCCAGATGGGCAAACAGTGCTATCGCTCCGAGCACAAGATAAGGATAGGCAAATACGGAGTTCCTCTCTCCGCCTTTCGACTCGTCCGCCTTGTTCTCCTTGCTCGGGTTGATATCCGGTATCGAAGATCGGTAGAAGACAATCCCGAACACCACAAGCAGAGCGCCAAGTACCAGATAAGGAGGTATGACGCCCCGGATAAGTTCGTCCAGCGCAGCTTCTTTCTCCATTCCCGAGAGCATTCCTGCCGAAACCTGGTCCATTATGGCCCTGTCACCGGCCTTTATCACCACACCTGCAAATATAAGCGGGGCTATGATTCCTGCGAACTTGTTGCATATGCCCATTATGCTGATTCGTCTTGCAGCGCTTTCGATAGGACCGATGATAGTAACGAAAGGGTTGGCGGCCGTCTGGAGTATTGCCAGACCGGCACCCATGGTAAAGAGTGCCACCAGGAACAGGTTGTATGTCCTGGTCAGTGCGGCAGGGGTGAAAAGGAAGGCACCGAGCGCAAGTATCCAGAGCCCGATCTCCACTCCCCGTTTGAAGCCGATCCTGTTCAGCAGGACAGAAGCAGGTATCGTCAGCACAAGATATGCGATATAGAAAGCGAAATTCGCCAGATAAGACTGCACTTCCGACTGGAGTTCACAGGCTATCTTGAAATACGGGACCAGAATGGAATTCACCCATGAGACCAGCCCGAACACAAAGAACAGCGCTCCAAGCATCACAAGAGAGAATATATAGCCCGGTCTGCGGCCTGATTGTATCGTAGTCGTCATACCTTACCGATTTGATTGGATTACCGATATGCTGGTTTTCCTGGTTTTGGCAACACCGTCTCTTGTGGCAGTGAACACAAGTTCGTGCACCCCGGTCTGGTTGAATGTGCATGAAACTGTCCTGCACCAGGATATGACTTCACCGTCGAGAGTCCAGCAGCATTCCACCGAACCGTCGGCGGGGGATACGTACAGATCGTCCACTGTAAAGGTCTCCCCCAGAAATATCTCATTCTCGGCCACCCAAGTCGTGGAATAGACATAGAATTCACCTTCGGCAAACTCCGGGTCGGACACGGTCTTGCCGCATCCTGCCAAGACTGCAGCTGACGCTATCGCCAGCAATATGTAAATCATCTTCATATCGTTTTTCATTTAATGGTTATTCGCAATCCCACCATACCCGTGTCGTCCAGACATCGGTGCCGCCCATGCGGCTGACTGCATCCTGATAGTTGACAGCATTCCTGGTCTGTTCGGTAGCAGGATAAGGAAGCCTTCTCGGCATTTCACCGCCTGTGGTGTTCACGGTAGGGTAGTAATTGTAGTATTTTGCATATCGTGCAGGCAGGCCGTCAGTCCGCCGCGTATTCGACCACGCTTCGACAGGATTGAACATATACTGCAGCCAGAGCTGGGTATTTATGAGCTCAAGCTCCTGACCTGCTTCGAGATCCTGCGATTCGGCAAAACTTTTCACAGCGGCATCGTCTATTGTCGCCCCGAAAAGGGAGAACTGCCGGCATCCGGCCTCGACAGCCTCCTTATAGAGATCTTCTGCCGATCTATCCCCGATGCCGTAGCGGAATTTCGCTTCAGCCTGCAGAAGCAGCACCTCGGCATAACTCATCTTGATGTACGGGGCATCCGCCGCCGCAATCAGAGTGGACGGTCTGAGCCACTGCCAATGCTGGGAGACAACCGTGGAAGCGCCGCCGATTGTAAGACTGATGTCGCTCAATGCATAGTCAGGATGTATGCATCCGTCACTCATTGTCCTGGCACACTGGCCTGGAAGCGCCTTGTATTCGTCCTGCCCGTGACTTGCATAATACTCGTGGACAGCATCGGTAATGTCAGTCGGTGATGTGGCGTCCAGATATTTCTCTTCAAGATATGCAGCTGCCACTATCCTGAAACGCGGATCTTCATCCGGCTGTCCGGCCTTCAGTGCATCCCTGAGTTCCTCAGTGACATACAGTGAGTTCTGATACAGATGGATGAAATTGGCGAAGGCGTTTCCTGCAGATGCGTCATCCCTGTTGTTTTCGTGACGGATATAGACTATATCGTCATTGGAAGTCATGACACCGGCCTTTATGGCTGCATCAGCCTCTGCGGCAGCCCGCTCCGGATCGACTTTTACCAGTCTCATGGCAGCCCTCAGCCTCAGCGAATTCGTGTATTTCTTCCATTTTGCTATATCTCCGCTGAAATACAGGTCGTTGGTGAGCACATCCCCTGATTCCGAGAATTCATCGGCCGCAGCTTCGAGCTCCCTGAAGAACGTGTCGTAGATATCCTCCTGTCTGTCATATTTCGGAGAGATGACTCCCGTCTCATATGCCGTGCCGGACTCCGAGAACGGGATATCGCCATAGACATCGGTCAGACGCATGAAGGTCTCCACCCGCATCACCCTTCCGGCAGCATGTATATTCGTCCCTTCCTCCGAATTCATCAGCAGGGACATGACATTCTTGACAGGATTAGGATAATACTGCTGCCAAAGACGGTTTGCATAGCCTGAATTGAAGACCCCTCTGGCACCGTAGTTCACCATGCCGCTATAGCCCGTGAAATGATTGTTCCACCCGCCCGGATAGATCATGTACCTGACCATGTTCTGCTTGGTGCATGACTCGTAATACTGCACCGACGGCAGCAGAAGATTCGGGTCCATCGATGATGTCGCAGCCGGATTCCTGTTCAGCTCCGTAAGGTCTGTACACCCGGCAAGCATGACGGACAACACCGCAAAGCATATTGTATATATTCTGTTTTTCATGATGACCAGTATTTAGAATTTGATATTGATACCGAAACCGAAATTGCGCCGAGCCGGCAGTGAACTGTATTCAAGGCCGAGCTTGTTGCTGTTGTATGAAGATTCCGGGTCCACGTTAGGCAGGTTGCACCAGATCAGCCACAGGTTCCTTCCGAAAGCGGAAACGGTTATGGATTCGAGAGGGGCGTTCTTGAACCATTTCTTGCCGAAGGTATAGGAAAGCGACAGCTCGCGGAACTTGATATATGATGCATCGTAGATGAACGGTTCAGGCGTATTGGAATAGACACTCTGCCAGTAGACCTCAGGATCCACATATACGTCGTTCGGCCTGTACACAGGATTTCCCTCCGAGTCGATCCCGTCCTGGATCACGCCCTCCACAAGATAACCCCCTGTCGGCTTCCAGTCGGATGACGATATGTTCCGGGACTTGCGGGCCTCCTCCGATGCATACCAGGCCTCCCTGCCTTCAAGAGTTCTCTCCGAAGTACCGTGATAGCAGGCAAGCACATCGCTCTGGCAATAGACTTCCGCCCCGAACTTCATGTCGAACAATGCCGATACCGACAATGACTTCCACTGGAACTGATGGCCCCATCCGAGAGTGAAGTCATAGTTTCCGTTTCCGAGCACCGAAAGTTCCGTATCATATGTAGGAAGCCCTGCGTCATTGACTATGATCTATCCTTCCGGAGTCCGCGCGAACTTCTTTCCGACAATGGCACCGTATGCCTCGCCTTCCATGGCCACGATATAGGTTTCAGACAACGTCGCCCTGGCAAGTTCGTAATTCGTGACATCAGGATGGAGTTTCTCGACCATGTTCCTGTTGTGGGCGAATGACACTGTCGTCTGATAAAGGAAATCCTTGTTCCGGACCGGCACTCCGGTGAACTGTATCTCGACGCCCTTGTTCGAAATCTCGCCGGCATTGACCATTGCACTCGTATACCCGGTGGACTCCGAGATAGGCAGGGTAAGAATCTGGTCCTTTGTCCTTGTATTGTAATACGTGAAGTCAAGATTCAGCCTGCTGTCAAAGAATCTCAGGTCTGCACCGACCTCCCATGAATATGTCCTGGTAGGTTTCAGTCCGATGTAAGGAACCGTATCCGTATCCACTTCTCCCATGGTCACGCCGTTTACCGGGAATGAATGAAGGCCGTACACCAGATCAAGCTGGTACGGAGTGGTGTCGCCTCCGACCTCCGCCCATGAGCCCCTGAGCTTCAGGAGGGATATCTTCGAATTATCCATGTCGAAGATATTGTTGAAGAGTACGGAGCCGGAAACAGACGGATACCAGTACGACCTGTAGTCGGGAGCCAATGCCGAGGATACGTCATTTCTGATTGTGGCTTCAAGATATGCATAGTCCTTATATCCGAGACTGGCCATACCGAAGAAAGAGCGGACTTCCTTCCGTATCTTCGCGTGCGAAATGCTCAGTGTGGAATAGTTCGTGATATCCTGCCATCCCGGAACCACCTGCACCGAATTCTCATTCAATATCCTTTCATGGAATGACTGTTCGAGGTTCCCTCCGACAAATGCACTCAGATTGAAATCCCTGAAAGTCCTGTCATATTTCAGCATCAGTTCGAAGGTATTCTTGTATACCCTGTTGGTCTGATAGCTCATGTTCCCGCTCTCATTGTTCGGGGTATACTGTGAAATGAACTCCTCGATATTGAAATGATAATAGTCGGTACCTGCCTTGCCGATGAGCTTCAGTCCGTCGATGATCATGAACTCGGCGTTCATGTTGGCTATCAGACGGTTCTTTGTAGTATAGTTCGAAGTCTCGTTCATGCTCCAGTAAGGATTCCACCTGGACTTGTTGTTCGTCCACTCCACGTATTGCCCTTCGGCTGTCTTGTATCCTTCGGAAAGCCAGCTCTGGTCTATATTCGGAGCAAGTCCCACAAGCGACTTTGCTATATTGTTCGATGCATTGGCAAGGGCGGGACGGTTGTTCACCTTCTCTGAACTGTATGTGGCCCTGGCATCTATGCTGAACCTTTTGCCTATTTTGGTGGATGCCTTCAGGGCGAAGTTGGTTCTCGACATGCCGGCGTTCGGCACTATGTCCGAACTTCTCACATCGGACACGGAGAAGCGGACTGAAGACTGATCCGTAGTGTTGTTCACCGCAATCGAATTCGAATATGTAGCTCCTGTCCGGTAGAATGACAGGATATTGTTGTCTACGTTCGAATACGGATGCCAGATTCCGTTGAATATAGGGACCTCCAGCGATGCATCAAGTTTGCCGCCCCATGCGGAAGTGGTCCTGGTCTGGACCTCTATCGGATCGAACAGCGGCTCTCCTTCAGTACCCGCGCCATAGATTCTCTGATAATTGTCATAATCCGTCCCTACGGTCACTATCGACACATTGCTGTCAAGCTCCACAGACCAGCCTTTGCGTCCTCCAGACTTGGTGGTGATGAGGATCACACCGTTTGAAGCCTGCGAACCGTAAAGCGCGGCGGCGGAAGCTCCTTTCAGCACCGAGATATTCTCTATGTCGTTAGGGTCTATGGATGACAATACGTCCCCGTAGTCATATCCTTCGGTATACTGCCCCGTTCCGGACAAGGCATCGAACTGGGTATTGTCCACAGGGATACCGTCGACTACATAAAGAGGCCTGTTCGTCCCTGACAATTGGGAATTACCTCTTATGGTCACATTTGTGGAACCTGTCGGACCTCCTGCAGTACCGGAGATATCGACACCTGCCACTTTTCCGGACAATGCCAATATCGCATTCTGCTCCCTCGCGGCTGTCAGGTCGTCGCTGTCCACGGATGATACGGCATAACCGAGAGCCCTTGCGTCTCGCTTGATGCCGAGTGCAGTCACTACTGAATTCTCAAGAGTGAGATCGTCGAATGACATCCTGATTTCCACGACACCACGTCCTGCCACATTCACCTCGGTCCCGGTCATACCGAGACAGGTCACGGACAATACGGCATCCGGACTGCTGACAGCAATGCTGAACGTTCCGTCCATATCTGTCACAGTGCCGTTATTTGTACCAACCTCCATCACAGCTGCACCGATGACAGCCTGACTGTCCGGATCGATGACTTTTCCCTTTACTGTATGGGGTTGGGCTGAAGTTGCAATACTCCATAGCAGGAGCACGCTTGCCGCAAGGACCGACCGTACAAGCCGCAGTCCCGGGCATGAGTTACTGTAAGCGTTCATTTTCTCCATCAGTTTAGTGTTATTGTTTTGCTTGTACAAAGAAAATCCATTTGAGAACCGCTTTCCCCCGATTTTGCGTCAACAACTCTTCATAACACGTCATAGACTCAGCGGCTGCAATATGAAGCTATTCTCCATTCCTGCCAGAGCGTACAAGCCTGTGAGGCCGACATGGGTGCACGGAAACAATGACGCAAACTGAGTATTCATTGACGTTATCTGAGAATAGAAGAACTTGCAGCGGGTAATAAATTTGTATGATTTTCCTTTTAAGACCTCAGCCGGGAATGAACGACAATCTGATCAAAATCCTGCTCCTTACCGATTTCTCAAGCGGTTACAGCCGTGACCTGCTCCGTGGAATCGTGAAATATGCTCAGAGCCGGAAAGGTTGGGCTTTCTACCGTATGCCATTGTACTACAGGATGCTGCATGGTGACAAGGAAATCATCCGCTGGGCCAGGAGATGGAATGTCGACGCCATCATTGCGCAGATGAACGATATTGACGTCAAAATGCTGAGCAATCTGAACATCCCTATAATAGTACAGAACTACAAGGACAGGATACCGGGGGTCTGCAACCTTACCGGGGACTATATCGGGACAGGGAAAATGGCTGCCGACTATTTCATGGAACTCGGCTACAGGCACTTCGCCTACTACGGCATCACAGAGGCCGTGTGGTCGCGGGAAAGGTTCATCGGATACAGGAAAAGACTTGCCGAAGCCGGGTACAAGGTTGCCACCTATTTTGAACAGATATCGAACAGAGAGACATGGATACAGGATTTCGAATCCATCGGGAAATGGCTGATGAGCCTGCCGGAATCCACCGCACTGTTTGCCTGCGACGACTATTATGCCCTGCACATTTCCGAGACCTGTAAAATCTATGAGATTCCTGTCCCGGACAAGATAGCGATTCTTGGTGTGGACAATGATGAGATGATGTGCAATATCTCCAATCCTCCGCTGTCGTCCATAGTCATCGATTCCAGGAACGGGGGTTATATCGCCGGTCAGGTCATCGAAGAGCTGATAAAGAAGAAAATCACCGAGCCGTTCAACATAACCGTCCCTCCGCTTCAGGTAATATCACGGAGTTCCACCCGGAAATATGTCATCCAGGACAAATATGTGATGAAAGTCGTGGAATACATTGAGAAAAACTACACAAGCACAATATCGGTACCGGACTTGCTGGAGATAGTACCGCTGTCACGGCGTGTCTTCGAAAAGAGATTCCGCAAGGAC
The DNA here is from genome assembly GCA_944326385.1 of uncultured Bacteroidales bacterium. Lineage (GTDB taxonomy): Bacteria > Bacteroidota > Bacteroidia > Bacteroidales > UBA932 > Cryptobacteroides. Next base: position 9,325 of record CALVDT010000071.1, read on the forward strand.
ACGGGGACTTCCATCTACAAATTCCTGCAGAGATACAGAGTGGACAAATTCGCCTCGCTCCTCCTTACGAGTGACAGGAGCATAGAGGATATCGCCATTTCTTGCGGTTTCAGCGACAGCCGGAACATTTCCCGGATTTTTTCCGCATACAAGGGGATGACCCCTACCGAATTCAGGAAGCACTCTCAATCCGGCACTGCAATCATGAAGTAGCATCATCGGCAGAGACGATGGGATGCAGGTTTATGTGCGGTTTATGAAATGATTTTGAAATCGGTTTTGAGCCTGTTTTGCTGTGACTACTGCCACTTTTGCTGCGATATTGGTACTGGTCGATGATAGTTTGTTGCAACCACTGCCACTTTGGCGGTGATATCGGTACTGGTCGACGATGTTTTGTTGCAACCACTACCACCTTGGCTGCGATATCGGTACTGGTCGATGATAGTTTGTTGCAACCACTGCCACTTTGGCTGCGATATCGGTACTGATCGGGGCTTGTTTGTTGCGACTACTACCACTTTCCATGCGATTTTGGCACTGGTCGGAGTATAATGTGATTTTCCGTTGATGCCTTTTTGGTTGGTGAGGCGGACAAAAACAAAGCCAGAGACCGGAAAACCGATCTCTGGCTTGTGTGCGGATGGCGAGACTCGAACTCGCACAGGAAAACTCCCACCACCCCCTCAAAGTGGCGCGTCTACCATTTCGCCACATCCGCAGGAATTGGACTGCAAAGATAGACATTTTTTCTCACTAACAAATATTTTTAAGGTTTTTTTTGAATTTATTCTATCTTTTCCCAATAGACCGACATCCCGATACCCATAAGAGAGCCCCGCACCTTCAGCCTACCGTCTTCTTCAAAGGAACAAGACACGTTCGCCTTGATTCCACGTACCGGATCATAAATCTTTGCATCTGTCCAGCAGTCTTTCCTGCTGTCATAACTCATATGCTCTATCAGGACTATCTCGTCGCACGGAGTATCCCGTTTGGATTTGTCCGGATTCTTCTCATCGGTCTTCAAGTTACCGTCGCTGTCATATTTATCCTTTACCCAGATCACCTGCGCACTGTAGGTACCGTCATTCTCCTTGAATATGGAGACCTTGCTTTCCTCTCCCTCGTACTCTGCAACGTAAATACCTGTAATCCTGTCACCGGCCTCATCACCGGCAGCAAAAAGCGCGGCCTGGATGCATAGCATCGCGCATAAGAAAATCTTTTTCATCGTCTCATCGGTTTTAACGGAAGCCAATATACGCAAAATCTTCGCCACTTTTTTGATATCCGGATTTTTTTATCTACTTTTGCACGCTTCTCCTCGGGAAGGAGAGCACAGGTATAATTTATTTACAGATTTAAAACAGATTTACAATGGCTGTTAAAATTCGTCTACAGCGCCACGGAAAGAAGAATTTTGCATTCTTCCACATTGTTGTGGCTGACTCACGTTCACCTCGTGACGGTCGTTTCATCGAACAGATCGGAACTTATAACCCTAACACAGACCCTGCCACCATCGTCCTCAAGGCAGACAGGGCTCTTGCATGGCTCAATGTCGGTGCACAGCCTACACTTGTAGCCCGCAGAATCCTTTCTTACGAAGGTGTCCTCCTCAGAAAGCATCTGCAGGGTGGTGTTGCAAAAGGCGCCATTACACAAGAGCAGGCCGATCAGAAATTCGATGCCTGGAAGGCTCAGAGAGATGCCAAGATCAACGCAAAGATCGAAGGCATTTCCAAGGCAGCAAGCGAGGCTACCAAAGCTGCCGAGGCTGCTGAAGCAAAAGTAAACCAGGCCAGGGCAGAGGCTATTGCAAAGAAGAAAGCTGAAGCAGAAGAAGCAGCAAGAGCCGCTGCAGAGGCTGCCGCTGCCGAAAAGGCTGCCCAGGAAGCCGCTGCTGCTGAAGCAGAAGGAGCCCAGGCTGAACCTGCCGAAGCATAATGCACTCTTCAGCTGACAAGATGCTGAAAATAGCCAAGGTATTGAAATCAAACGGTACCGAGGGGGAAGTCATAATAAGCTTCCTGGGCATCTCTCCTGAAGACATTGACATGGAAGAACCGGTGTTCATCTACTTTGATGGACTGCCGGTTCCTTTTTATTTTGAATCCTTCATCAGAAAAGGCACGAACAAGGCAGCGGTGAAACTGACCGGCATCAGGAATCTTGAAGATGCCGACGAAATCGCCGGAACCGGGATTTTCGCAAGGGAAGAAAGCCTTGACATCGAATACGATGAAGATGACTTCTCATTTCTCGAAGGCTGGACACTGAAAGACAGCGAAGGACATGCTATAGGCACAGTCTCCGGATTCATTGACATACCGGAGAATCCTTGCCTTGAAATCGACACCGGAGACGGTGAAGCCATGATACCTCTCCATGAAGATCTTATAATGGATATCGACCAGGAACTTAAACAGATCAGGATGAAAATCCCTGACGGCCTGCTCTAACGTCCGGAATTCCTGCCAGCTCTTCAGCACGGGACATTATCATCACCGGGGAAATTCCTTCGAAGCATTCAGGGACATCGAACCTGCATTTCCCTTCTCCATATATCGAACAAGGGCGGCATGGGAGATCCATCTGAACGCAGTTCCTGCTTATGTCATAGCCATAGCCCATGAAGCCTGCAGCCGGATGTGTCGCTCCCCAGACAGATACCAGCGGCGTCCCTGCCAGCGATGCGAGATGCATTGACGAAGAATCCATGGTGACAATCACATCCAGATTCGACATCAAAGCCATTTCCCCCCATATATCGGTGCGGCCGAACACTGCCGTCACATTCGGGTACTTCTCCTCCATCTCCCGCGCAAAGGAAAGCTCACGCCCTGGACCCGTGAATATGAAAACCCTGTCGAAATTCCCCACCATCATCGAAACAAGTTCCCTGGACTTGTCTTCGGGATAAATCTTCATCGCCTTGCTGGCAAATGGAGCATAGCCGATCCATCTGCCGGACTTGACACCGAAGACATCAGGAACAGGCCTTGGCAGATGCCGCTGACATGGTTCCTGCACAGGGAAACCCAAGGCAGCAAAGACATCGCAGAACGAAAGGACATTATGTCTCAATGGTTTGATATCCAGCCCCTTTCCTTTTATCGAAGCTCTTTTTCTCCTGTTCTTGCGGAACTTCGCAACTCTGACACCCCTTAACCGGAAACACCATCTTATAATCCGGCTTCTCAATGAATTGTGTATGTCAGCCACAGCATCCACACCGGAATCCGCAGCCTTCCTTATAAGCGCAAAAAGCGACTTCAGAGAACCTTTGTCATCCAAGGCAAGGACCTCTATATCTGGAATCTCCTTATAGAAAGCTGCGAATCTCCGTTTTGTAGCCACGGTTATTCCAAGATCCGGATATGCATCCCTCAATGCCGAAACAGCAAAAAGACTCATGAGCACATCACCCATGGCCGAGAAACGGACTACAAGCAAATGCCTGCATGGCTGTCCAGTATGTTTCATGGCAAGACTTATTCTGAGCTATTTCCCCGCTGCGTACAGGACAGGATTCAGGCTCGGATCATTATACATCTTCATCTGTTTGTACACTTTCATGTACTTGGCACCGGAAGCTATGTCATCAAGCAGATCACCTATGGCTGAAGTAAGGTCTTTCCTCTGCTGCAGAAGCACGGCAAGCTTGTCGGAACATTTCTTCAGATGTTCCTGCGAGGCATCCGTCCTCTGTGCTTCCACCTGCATGTGATATATCTTCAAGGCAAGGATGGAAAGACGGTCTACAGCCCATGCAGGAGTCTCGGTATTGATCTTCGCATCCTGTGCAGGCTTCACATCCTTGAATCTGTCAAGGAACCAGGAATCTATATACTCCACCATATCTGTCCGCTCCTGGTTTGACCGGTCTATCCATCTCTTGATGGACAATGCCTCCGCCGGATCAATTTCCGGATCCCTTATGATATCCTCCAGATGCCACTGCACGGCATCAATCCAGCATTTCCTGTATAAAAGGTATTCAAGTGAGCCTTCCGGATATGGATTGGCACAACTGGCATTCACGTCATCCGACAGATGATAGTCAGCTACCACCTTGTCAAAAATCGAGTTGAAATCAGCAACTTTCATATTCAGTATTATTGGTTATTCAGCCGGAATCAGGATATGGACCTTGGAAACAAGACGGTCCAGGCAGAAATATTCCGGAATGACATTCTGTTCATTGTCGGAAAAGTCAATATTGAAATCAATATATTCGACATTGCCGAGTTTCTGCAGATCGAACGCCGTCCAGGTACTGACGATGGAATCCTTCTGCTCGACACGGCCTGCAAGCAAGATGTCGGCAGAACCTGTTTCCTTGCCTCCGGCATAACCTGTAGCAGTCAGGGTCATCTCTATCGGGGCTTCCGGATGGGAAGCATTGTATTCCGCTATCTTGTCGGCTACTAGCCTTGTATTGTTCACCAGACACGACACCGGAGTACATGTACCGTCTTCAGTCATGGTAAATGACACATGTCTTGAGGCATCTATGCCGGAAGCCTTATGGAATACTGCGAATATCTTGTTGTACGGATCTATGTCCGGCCCCTGGCTGTCTCCGTCATCACCGGCTTCCGTCTCTGCAGTCCGGCCATCCTCGGAAGTCCCGTCTTCACCCTGGTCTTCATTTTCAGTATCCTCGGCATAATTGTAGCTGAACATGCCCTCATAACGGGAGTCCCCAGGCGCAGCCTTCGAAAGGGCGAACCCGCTATAGTCATTCAGGGACTTGTCGTACTCGCAGTTGAACTCGAAGACGTCCACATAGAAAGTGCCTTCGAAAAAGGCGTCGTCATCTCCGTAGAATTCCCCTTCATGATATCTCTGGTCCCATTCATCGGAAAACCCTTCAAAATCCACGACAGCAGTATAATTGCTTTCGTATGCAGTGCCTTTCAGGCAGGAGACGGCAGCAAAGGCAGCCGCCGCTATAATCAATAGGTGTCTTATCATATTCTCTGTTCTGTCTTCAAACCAAGTTTCTCCACTGTCTTCTCCATAAGCGCCAATGTGCTTCCGGAAGCTTCGCATAAAGGAAGGCGCAGGGAATTCTCTATGAGTCCCAGTGCCGCCATTGCAGCTTTCACAGGAATCGGATTGCTTTCCACGAAACAATTCCTGAAAAGCGGGAACAGCCTGTGATGGATTCTCCTTGCGGATACCATGTCGTCATCAAGCAGAGCCTCGGCAAGCTGCACCATTTCCCGCGGTGCGACATTCGATGCCACACTGATGATTCCGTCAGCTCCCGTGGCCATTAGAGGCAGAGTCTCTTCATCATTGCCGCTAAGGACGGAAAAGCCTTCCGGAGCATTCCTTATTATCTCGGAAATCTGGGAATAATTCCCGGAGGCCTCCTTCACAGCTATGATGTTGGGGATTTCGGCCAGTTTCAGTGTCGTTTCGGCTTTCAGGTTCGCACCTGTCCGGCCAGGGACATTGTACAGCACAATCCCTTTGTCCGTAGCTTCAGCTACAGCCTTGAAATATTCATACAATCCGGTCTGTGTCGGCTTGTTGTAATACGGGACCACTATCAGGTAGGCATCAGGGCCGTATGGTTCAAGTGATTTGATTCCGTTCAGGGTCTGGGTCAAAGAGTTTGTGCCTCCTCCTACGACTACCGGTCTGCCGCCGCAATTCTCCATGGTCAGTTCAAGAATCCCAAGCTTCTCCTCTGCCTCAAGGCATGGGGTCTCGCCTGTCGTTCCGAGCGGGACCAGGAAATGTATGCCGGCTTCCACCTGCCGTCTGACAAGTGCCGCAAAGGTGTCATAATCCACCTTACCGTCTTTGAAAGGTGTGATCAACGCTGTTCCGCAGCCTGACAATCTCAGATTATTCATAACAATACCTCCTGCTAAACATCCTACAAGAAGACAATATCCTTGAACTCATGGACTCCGGACAACGACCCGGTCCTGATGGCGGCTTCCACTGCACCTTGTGCGAACCCTTCTCTGGAAAATGCCTCATGGGTCATTGTTATCCTGTCATTATGGCCTTCAAAACCGATAGTATGAATCCCTGGTATTTCACCGCATCTGACTGCCTGTATGTCCAGTGCAGTCCCCATGTTCCTGTCCACAATGGCAGCAAGGCTTTTCGCCGTTCCGCTCGGAGCGTCAAGTTTGTGGCAGTGATGCTTTTCGACAATATACGGGCTGTATCCGCCTGTCTTGCCGAGCAAGGTGGATATGTAATCGGCTACTGCAAAGAACACATTCACACCTATCGAGAAATTGGAAGCATAAATCATCGGTGTGCCGCATTTCTCGAAATACGCTATCACTTCGTCCTTGATATCGTTCCAGCCAGTGGTACCTACGACCACAGCCTTGAAATTCTCTGCCAGAAACCTGTAATTGGCCCTGAATGCGTCAGGTACTGTAAAGTCTATGCATACGCATTCCTTAGCGAGAGTCTTGTCGAATCCTGTTATGTCTTCGCTTTTGCCGGCGCACTCTATATTCTTTTCGAGAAGGACTTTCTCCACCATCCTTCCCATTTTCCCATAACCGCTAATTACTACTTTCATTTTCGAAAAGATATTTATGGATCTGGCGGACTGCGTCCGTCAAATCACTCCTGTCCACGACAAAACTCAGGTTGACATATGATGCCCCCTGGGAAATCATATAGATCTTGCAGTCGGCAAGCGGGGTGAAAGTCTTCTGCAGAAGTCCTTTCAGATTGATGATATTCTTGCCTATCACTGATATCTGCGACTTGTCGCTGTCCACAAATACATCAGCGAAACCAGAAAGCTGCTCCACTACCTTGTCGATCTTCTGTGAAGAATCCACAGTCACGGAGATATTGGCCTCTGACGTACTGATCAGGTCGACGGACACCTTGTTTATGCTGAATATCTCGAACACTTTCTTCAGGAAGCCGGACGTATTGATCATCTTTGTAGAGAAGATATTGATGACCAGGATATTCTCTTTGAAAGAGACCGATTTCACACCGTCGTCTATAAGGCTGTTCTGCAGAATGACGGTGCCTTTCCCGGCTGGATTCATGGAGTTAAGGACATAGATAGGGATATTCTTGTTCACGGCCGGCTCGATAGTCAGCGGATGAAGGACTTTGGCTCCGAAATGCGCCATCTCCGCAGCCTCCTCGAATGATATACGCTCTATGCATTTTGTGTTTTCGACCTTTCTCGGGTCTGCCGTGCGCACACCGTCCACATCAGTCCAGATTTCAATCGCTGCAGCGTCAATGGCCATTCCTATAAGTGAAGCGGAATAATCGGAGCCGCCTCTGCCCAGAACGGTTGGCTCACCGTCCGCAGTCACTGATACGAAGCCCTGCGTTATCACGGCATCATTGCCTTCATATGCCGCAGACACTGCTGCTGGCACCTTTGCCTGAATGGCTGCAGTATCAGGTTCGCCTTTCAGGTATTCCTTGTCCGTGACTATCATCTTCCTTGCATCCATGAAGCCGGTCTTTATACCCCTCGCATTCATGGCACAGCATATTATATTGGAAGAAAGATATTCACCGGTGGAGATGATCACAGCCTTGCTTCTGTCAGACAGTTCCCCGAGAGCACATACTGCCGAAACGAAAGTATCGAGATTGTCGCAGATTTCATTTACAGAGGAACATGCCTTATGGCAATATGAAGGATTCTCCGACATCAGATCATGTGCAAGACCGATATGCCTTGAACGGAGCTGTTCAAGAAGCTCGGCTGTCTCCAGTCTGTTCCTGACGGAAGCCTGATCGGCTATCCGGTAAAGAAGATCCGTCACTTTTGACAAGGCAGAGACGACCACTACCGGCTTCTGTCCGAGTTTGCTCTGTACTATCGAAATGGTGCGGGTGATTGCAGCACAGTCAGCAACCGAGGTCCCGCCGAATTTCATTACAATCATAATAGGGTATATTTAATCAAGTCCGTTATATATTCACAGTCGAAAAAGGCAAACATTTACAAAAATATCCAATAATTTCAAGCGGACAAAGTTTTAATCGAAAAAGTTAGGGACTTCCGGCAGATAGAGTCGCAACAGATACATCTGCAGGATGATCGTGACAAGACAAAAAAGGAGTGCGACACCGGATATGTATCCTGTATCGCACTCCTCCTGTGCTAAAAGCGGCAGCTGCCTACTCTCCCACCTGGTCTGGCAGTACCATCGGCGTTAGCGGGCTTAACTTCTCTGTT
>CALVDT010000072.1 GCA_944326385.1 uncultured Bacteroidales bacterium
ATCGAACTCACGTTATATTATTGTCGGGGATATTTATTTTCGGGACTGTTTTTTCCAATACATTCCTTACTCTGAAAAACCAACTTTAACGGATATTATTATTGCAGGCAGTATTTATTTACGGACCTGTTTTCTCTGGTCCGGAAAAAATACCTGCCTGCATAATATTCAATATGCTGTATACCCGACTTTAGGAGATATATTATTGTCGGGGATATTTATTTTCGGGACTGTTTTTCTCTGTCCCGAAAAAAATATCCCCGACATAAAAAACAATTGATATGACTCTCTAAAGCCCCAACTCCACCTGGAACCGCAGACTCCACCTGTCATCCAACGGCCCCGCAGTGAACTGCTCCCTGGTATTGTACGACAAGTCCATCTGCACTTTCAGACTATGTCCTATGATATACCTGGTGATACCTAAGGTCGTCTGGTTCCAAGACCTGTAGCCGAGCAGAGGCTGCACTGTCCTGTCCGGCAGCATAGTCGAATTCCTCAAGGCCACCTCCCATTTCCTGTCGAAAAGATAGCTGGCCTGCACATTCACTCCACAGCCGGTGTATATGAATGAAGACTCCGTGCCATCCGGATCAGTGACAATGGCGCTGCCGCCGAGAACCTGACGTCCCATGAAATCGGTGTTGAAAGCGAAACCTCTGTACTTCAGTATGATATCCGCATAATATGAACCGAGATCCCTGGTGGCGCCGCCGGGCAGCAGATTCCCCTTGAAGCCCTGGTCGAGATTGGCATTGTGGTTGAACGAATAACCTCCCGCTATCATCAGCTTGACCGTCTCTTCATATTCGGTATCACCCTCCGTGTATTCCCCTTTGGCATGGAAACGACCGAAAGGGAAGAGCTCCAGACGGCCGGTATAATCCAGTCCGTCAATACTGGAACTTCCCCAGTTGCGGCCTTCTCCGAGGGTCACGGAAGCCAGTGCTGCCAAGGCGAATCCGTCATATGAACCGTAATGGTATTCACCGAAGAACCCGAAATCCCTGTCACCGCCGAATTCGCTGTTCACTATGCTCCTGTCCACGAACTGAAGAGCGCTCGAAGAGTTGATCCTGGCGCGGTTAGTCTTGAGCTTCGTCTGTCCGAAGCCGAGGTTCCAGTCTGAATTCGGCCTGTAATACACTATGGCATCACGGATGATGTTCACCGAACCGTTCGGCCTGTTTCCGGCATCATAGTCGGAGAATCCGAGCTGGATGGAGTATATGAATTTCGGAGAGAACAGGTAGCCGTCGAAACGAAGCCGGAGTCTCTTCACCTGAGCCTCTGCTTTGGACAGTCCGAACCTGTCGTCAAAATTCAGCCCGACCATGTTCTGCATCCTGAACCGGATGGTCATTTCATAGGAGTTGTTCTTTGGCCGGAACGTGATACCTTTTCCGACCTCGATGTTAGGCAGATTTTCGATCTGCTCCAGAAGTTCCTGCGTATGGTCTATCGAATCCGCCAGAAACGCTTCCGCATTGGTCATCTGCGCTGATGCAATACCCATGCTGAAAACGGCACATGCTATTATGGCTGTCTGTCGTCTCATCGTCTTCTTTTTTTATTCATAAACAACAAAAATAATCATTTTGGATTCCTTAACATCTTCCTGAGTTGTTAAATAAATGTTACATACTCCGCCTACGACGTTTTATCTCGGGCCTTCCACACTGCAAGAGTACACAGGACAGACAGTATGGCAGCTCCTGTCCAGAACCATGAAGCGACAGAAAAGTCATATGCCGCAGCTTCTCCTGCACCCGCCTTTCCGCTCTGTATCAGAAAGCCGCTTATCAGATCCTGCACGGCAGCACCGACATAGCTTGCTATCCCTACCACACCTAAAGCAGCTCCCGAAGCTTTCTTCGACACTATATCCACGGCCATCAGACCTCCCAGGAAGCATATCAGGGCACCTATGGCCAGACCGAAAATGATCATGCTTGCAGCGTCTATCCAGGCACAGCCTTCCGGGCCGAACAGGAATAGAGACAGACCGATGATGTTCATCAGGCCGAATATCAGGGCGGGGATATTTCTTCTCCCTCCGAAAAACCTGTCGGATATGAATCCGGAGGAGACCGTGCCGATGATTCCGCAGACGGAACTTATGGAGATGATCGAACTTGCTTCCAGATTCGAATAGCCTTTGTCGGCTTCCAGAAAGAAAATCCCCCAACTGTTCACTGCATATCTGGAAATATACATGAAGGCGCTTGCCAGAGCCAGCATCCATACTGCCGGATTCTTCAGCACTTCTTTCTGGTATTCCCCGACAGTCTTCCCGTCCTCCTGCGCGGATTCTTTCGGACGGTCACCTTTCCAGACAGATATGGCAGGAAGTCCGCAGCTTTGAGGGGTGTCACGCATGAAAAGCGCGGCAATGCCGAATCCGGCCAGACCCAGAACGGCCGCACCCCGGAATCCCCATTGCCATCCGAGAGTGGCCACTATGACAGCGGTAATAATGAACGTGATTGCTTCTCCGATATTGTGGCTTGAAGACCAGAGTCCGTAGAATGTACCACGTTCCTTGTCCCCGAACCATCTCGACAGCCCGACCACACACGGAGCGGCTCCCATCGACTGAGCCCATCCGTTGATTGCCCAAAGTATGAGAAAGACAATGAAAGATGTCGTGAAGCCCAATATGAGATTTATCAGCGCCGATATCAGCAGGCCGGCGGCCAGAAAACGGCGGATGTTGCTGCGGTCCGCCAGAAAGCCGTTCGTCAGCTTGCCTATGGCGTATGTGATGAAAAGACCTGAACCGATTATGCCGAGTTCGGCTTCCGACAGGACACCGGCATCCACTATCGGCTTCTTTATGACATTGAGGCTCAGCCGGCAGACATAGTACAGACCGTAACCGAGAGTCGCGGACAGGAAAACAGACCAGCGGAGGCAAGAGTATCGCCTCCCGATCTCCTTTTCATCTGTCAGAGGCTCTGCCGCCGGTGATATTGAAAAGAATTTCAGGATATTCATGATTGTATGCGATTTCTGATCCTGCGACAGTCTCAGTCGTGGAGATGTCTGCTTCTTAGATATTCGAGAAGGTATTCCGCCCTGTCCGTCTGGATGATCCTGGCTCCCAGAGTATCTATCAGATACCCGTAAGCTGCATCGGGGTCTTCCAGAGCCATATCGTCATCATGCCCTCCGCAGAGAGTGTCCCACAGTGTATTGTACCAGATCAGGGCCTTGCCGCCCAGCTGCCTGCGCATCATCTCGGGCATCTCGACGTCTTCAGCACGGGCATACACCAGTTCATATGCTGCCGGTTTCAGGTCTTCCATATAGCCGAGCATCAGCTCGGATGCATTCCCGTTGTCGAGATTCACCACAGGCATATATATTACATCATCCAGATATTGGCCGTAGAATTCCAGGACATCGCCGGCCGGCTTGCTGCCTTTCATTATTATCTGTCTTGTAGTCCCGGTCTTTTCGAGTACCGGCATTACCAGATCGAAATACCTGTCAGCCTTGTCGAGATTTATCAGGACTTTGCCTTTTGCAGCCATCATGGCTTCTTCCAGTGTCGGTACGGAATGTTTCGTGTGTATGGCTGCTCCGTTTTTCAGCTTCAAGGTCTTGATGGAATCTATAGTCCAGTCGCTTACCCGTCCTTTCCCCGTAGTGGTGCGGTCCAGTTTCGAGTCATGCATCACTATCAGTATGCTGTCCTTTGTCAGCTGCAGATCCAGTTCCACGATGTCCACCCCTGTCTTTATCGAGTGTTCTATCGCCGCTATCGAGTTTTCAGGCGCGAATCTCCAGTCTCCGCGGTGAGCCACAACGAGAACCGAGGAGGTATCTCCTGACAATATCTTCTCCCTGAGCATCTCGGCTTTAGTCAGGGCAGCATCCTGAGTCTGTACGGCGTTGCAGCCTGCCATCAGCAAAGCTGCCAACATCATTAGTGCAAGTCTTCCCATATTTTACAAAAATAATAATGGTAAAATTATAACGTTTTGAGGATTTATCGAAGCATTTTCCCCTCTTTCCAGACCAGTCTTTCTCCCCAGAAAGGCATGAACGTATTCCCGCAATCCAGTTTCGAGGCCCTCTCCAGTCCCTGTTCCAGCGTCCATCTTGATGTCGACGGATCTGCATGCGAAAGTTCGAGTATGTGTGACAGAAGTACATATCCAGGAGAAAAGACTTTTCCGATAACATTGTTTTCAGTCAGGGCATTCGGGGCATACCGCGGTATGTAAACATCGATGTCTGCATTCACGTCATATTCTTCTGCGGTGAAATTCGAGTCCCCGGAATGCAGCAGGACGAAATTCCCGGAGTCCTTGCCGCAGTCTGTCTGGAATACCGTCACCGGGACATTAGAGTCACCGTTGTTGTGTCTTGTGATGAATGTATGTATCGAAAAGTTCCCTATCTCCCAGTCTTTCGCTTCGGTCGAGGTATAAGCATATCCGGCACGGTCCAGCCAGTTCGTCAGTACAGGTTTCCCGGCCTATATCATGGCGTCGATCAGGGCATCGCATCTGTGGTCCTGATGGACGTGGGTCGATGCATAGAAATCCAGATATGGAGCCAGTTCCGCTCCTCTCCTGTGGTATATGTCGATTCCGAAACATCCTGACGGGGTCTTGATGACGTACCCCATGTTGTAAAGCATCCAGATATGCACTTCTCCCTCTGCCG
>CALVDT010000073.1 GCA_944326385.1 uncultured Bacteroidales bacterium
ATGATTCTGCCATAGTTATATATACCGTACCACGGAATACAAAGATAGAACAAAAAAACACACCTGCAATAGTGTGGCTTAGATTTTTGAAAAATATTCCGTGGTTTAGCGGAAGTTACAGTTTAATATGTGTTTCAGAATTTTATGGCCTTGTCCAGTCTGACATCCCTGCTTCCGGACCAGGCTTTAAGACCGCTCCAGGCTTCCGCAGGATCAGACCAGAAACCGTTCTCCGGTTCCAGACCAAGGGCCAGAAAAACGGTGGTGCACAAATACAGGCTTCCTGTGGATATGTAGCGTTCAGCCACTTCCGGCTGATGTCCGCAGAAGCCGAGTGTCAGCCATCCTTTACTGTCGAAATTCCCGTCTACAGCCATATGTCTTCTGATTACGGCCGTAAGTGCGCATCTGACGCTGGCCGGAGAAGTCTCTTCGGGCAGGATGCCGCATAATGCTGCCTGTGACAATGCCTGGAACGCCCCGAACCTGTAGGTTATGGACCGTCCGAATACCGGATATGCCCCGTCCGGGGATATGAACAGTTCCAGCTGCCTTGCATACCGTGTCAGCCGTTTCCTCTCCAGCTCCAGCATCCCGCCGTCATCTTTTCCGTGCTTGTGCATTATCCTGAGGATATCGTACATCATCGGATGGATGACATAGCTCCCGTAATAATCCATGTGGAGATCCTTGCCGTCCCCGTACCAGCCGTCTCCCTTGTACCATTCCCTGAATCTTTCCAGAGCATAATATACCGGTTCCGGATTCCATTCTCCCGTGAATTCGAGAAGGGCTGCTTCGACCATGGCCGAGAAAAGCAGCCAGTTGCTTTCCACCGGTTTTATCTTCCTTATCTCTTCCATGGCTGCAAGAAAATCCTGCCTGGTCTTTTCAGAAAGGTTCCCCCAGAGCTGCTGCGGAGCACGGAGCAGACCCTGGCACAGGAAGGCCGCATCGACAAGGGGTTGCCTGGTTCTGGTGAAATTCAGGTAATCCGAGGCTTCGGGATCGACTCCGTTGCTGATGGCCTTGCATGTCAGTCTGATGTATTCTGACCTCAGCCTGCCTTCAGGCGTACTGTCCGGACCGAGTTCCAGCCAGGGAGCGATGCCGCAGACTGTCCTTCCGAGGGCTTCGAGATGTGTGGTTCTTGTGTTGGACGGATTCTCCTTCACCGGGAAGGTTTCCACAGGCATCCTTTTCTTCAGTTTGTCTTTGGCCATCTTCCTGATCACTGGATCCGATATGGCTGTCATGGTGTTTACCCAGTATTCCCTGTCGTCGGTTCCGGCTGTCTGTCCGGAAGACGGCTGTATCGACAGCAGTACGGCTGATATTATGGCTATTAAACTGTTTCTTTTCATGGGGATTGTCCTTTACTCCTTGATGAATTTGTCTATAGGGAACTCTTTTCCTGAAAAGGCCTTGACCGAGGTCCACGGTTCGGCGTCGGCAGTCCAGAACGGATGGCCGGCTGGCAGCCCGAGAGGCAGGAAAACCAGTGATGTCAGGTACACGCATGGTGTGGACAGATAGCTGTCTCCGAGTTCCGGCTGCTCTCCGCATACGCCTATGGTAAGCCATCCGTCCTTGTCGAATGTGCCTTCATGTTCCATCTGTCTGCCGATTGCCGCGGTGAGGGCGTTCCTGACCTGACCTTCGGACAACGAGGCTGGAAGCATATCCCTGAGAGCGCACAGGGACAGGACCTGGAATGCGCCTAACCTGTATGTGATGGACCGTCCTATGAGCGGATATGACCCGTCGGGGGCTATCATTCTTTCCTGTATTTCAGCGAAGCGCTGCATCCTCCTTTTATGGAGTTCCATGAATCCGGTCACGCTGCTGTCGAAAATGCAGGCGATTTCGAGAACCTGCAGGAGCATCGGCTGGATTACATAGCTGTTATAATAGTCGAGATGGAAGACTTCACCGTCACCGTAGATGCCGTCGCCTGCGTACCATTCCTTATGCGCATCTATCGCACGCTTGACTATGTCATAATTCCATTCCCCGCCGAACACTTTCAGTCCGCATTCCACCATGGCGCTGAAGAGATACCAGTTGTTCTTTCCCGGCACCATGGTACGGGTGGATTTCCATTGCTCTATGAGTCTGGATTGAGTCAGACTGTCGAGATTGCTCCATATGTGCTTCGGTGCAGCAAGCAGTCCCTGTATCAGGAAGGCGCTGTTCACGAGTATCTGTCTGGTCGCATGGCTGTCGAAATAATCGTTCGATTCCGGATCGGTGGAATTTGCAAGAGCCTTGCACACCATGTTTATATACTCGGCGCGCAGTTCCCCTTCAGGCGTGCTGTCCGGACCGAGTTCGATCCATGGTGCGATTCCGGCTATGGTCCTGCCTGCCGATTCCATATGGGTGACGAATTCCCTGCTGCTGGACATGGCGGCGGACGATCTTCCTACGGGTATCGTCTCTTTCAGCCTGTCCTCCCCGAGAGCCGACAGTACGGGGCGTGCGATCTTGTCCATGACATGGATCCAATACTCCCTGTCCCCGCGGAATTCTTCCCTCGGGACAACGGTCCTGCCGGAGATTTCCCCGTATATCAGGACGGATGCGGCCAGACATATAAGCAATCTTTTCATAAACCCTGTTTTTGTACATACAAAAATATGCTTCAAGCCTGTTTCCCGAGTAAGAATCCGGTACATAAGGATGACGTTTCCGTACGTCATTCAAGGGTGTGCATTTCCTGTCCCGTCCGTACGATTTTGATGTTTTTATAGATTCTTCTGTTATGTCCGGATGGCTCTGCCTGCCTAAATTTGTGAAGATTCATCAACCATCAGTTCCAATAACACTGAAATAATATGAGCAAGACTTTCTCTTTTCTTTTATGTGCCCTGTTCTGCGTTTCGCTTCAGGCTGCAGAGCCGGATGCGCAGCGGATGCAGAAAATCGTGGACCGCGCACTTGCCTTCTCGGAGGAGCAGGCGTTGAGGATGTATCGGTACGCCAAGGACACCGTGGGGCTTCCTCTTACGGTACGGGACGGCAAGGTCTGCATGACGTCATCCAGGGAATGGACAGGCGGATTCTATCCGGGAGTCCTGTGGTATCTTTATGAACATTCGGGAAATCCGGAACTCCTTGCGGCTGCGGAAGACATGACTTCCAGAATGGCCGCCGAACAGTATAACAGGAACAGCCATGACGTGGGTTTCATGATAAACTGCAGCTACGGAAACGGCTACAGGATCACCGGCAGGGAAGATTACCGTCAGGTGCTCATCAATGCAGGGAAATCCCTTTCCACCAGATTCAATCCTGTCACAGGATGTATCCGTTCCTGGTCACCGCGGAACGGCTGGGACTATATCGTCATAATCGACAACATGATGAACCTCGAACTCCTGACCGTGGCCTCTTCCCTTACAGGAGACAATACATATTACAATATGGCGAAGAGCCATGCCGACCATACCATGGAGAACCATTTCCGTCCGGACGGCAGTTCTTTCCATCTTGTGAATTACAGCGAAAAGACCGGGGAAGTGCTCGGCCGGGTGACATACCAGGGGCTTTCAGATGATTCTTCATGGTCTCGCGGACAGGCCTGGGGACTTTACGGGTTCACGGTCATGTACCGGCAGACCGGGAAAAAGGAATATCTCGATCTCGCCGTCAAGGCCGGCCGATATATCATGAACCATCCGAACATGCCGAAGGACAAGATCCCGTACTGGGATTTCGATGCCCCTGCCAAGGCTTCCACCCCGAGGGATGCTTCAGCCGCAGCGGTCATGGCTTCTGCTTACGTGGAACTCAGCACTTATGTCCAGGATGAAGCCGTTTCAGAGGCTTTCCTCAGGCTGGCAGAACAGATGATACGGTCTCTGGCCTCCTCACGCTATACGGCGGCTCCGGGCGCCAACGGGAATTTCATTCTTGAGCACAGCACGGCATTCTTTGCCAAGGACAGGGATGTGGATGCCCCGCTTTCTTATGCCGACTATTATTATGTAGAAGCCCTTATGCGCTACAACAGGCTGCTGGAAGGCCGCCCGGTGGCGGATATCTGCACGGCTTTCTCGGAAAACCCTGACAGGGCCGTCTGGCTGAGTTCGCTTGACCATATTGTAAAGCCTGTGCTCAGGAATCTTGCCTCCGGGACATTGAAAGAGAACATGCCGGTGGAATCCATAGCTGCAGATCTGTCCAAAAGGGCTGAGGTGACTCATCTCGAAGCGCTCGGGAGAACAGTGACAGGTATTGCACCGTGGCTGGAGCTCGGTCCTGACAGCACTCCGGAAGGGCGTCTGAGAGCGGAATATATCGACCTGACGGTAAAGGCCATAACCAATGCCGTAGATCCGCAGTCTCCGGACTATCTGAATTTCAACAAGGGAAGACAGCCGTTAGTGGATGCTGCATTTCTGGCCCACGGGCTTCTCCGCGCACCGGAACAGCTATGGAACAGGCTCGACAGCCAGACCCGGGCCCGTCTTGTCGAGGAATTCAAATCCTCGAGAGTCATCAAGCCTTCGGAGACCAACTGGCTCTTTTTCTCGGCCATGGTGGAAGCCGCACTCTACGAATTCACCGGAGAATGGGACAAGTCCCGTGTCGACTATGCTTTCATGAGATTCAAGGACTGGTACAAGGGAGACGGATGGTACGGGGACGGCAAGGATCTCCATATAGACTATTACAACAGTTTCGTCATCCATCCTATGATGATGCAGGTGCTCGATGTCCTCAGGAAGCACGGCATGGATGAAGACGGCATATATGATCTGGAAAAGGCCAGATATGCCAGATACGCCGAGATACAGGAGCGCATGATTTCACCGGAAGGTACTTTCCCGGTGGTGGGAAGGTCTCTGGCATACAGATTCGGAGCATTCCAGGCCCTTTCGGATGTATGTTACAGACATTTCCTGCCGGAAAGGGTGTTGCCGGCACAGGTGCGGTGTGCGCTGACGGCAGTAATAGCCCGCCAAGGCTCGGCTCCCGGGACATTCGATGCCAATGGATGGCTTCGTCCGGGATTCTGCGGACATCAGCCGCACATAGGCGAGACCTATATCTCCACCGGCAGCCTTTATCTGTGCACAGGAGTGTATATCGCTCTCGGTCTCAAGGAAACTGATCCTTTCTGGAGCAGCCCGGCAGCCGACTGGACATGCAAGAAGGCATGGAACGGAATAGACATCAATGCAGACAAAGCACTAAAACAATAATTGCAGTATTATGAAGACTAACCACTTTATCAAAGCTGCGGCAGTATTTCTCGCTTTGGCGGGGATCTCCGTTGCAGCCTATCCAGAATGTATTCTCCGTATCCTTCAGGATGCAGTTCGCGGAGATGAAGCCTATCCCGTCCGCATTGTCCCTGTCTCCGGTGTTCCTTGTCTTGCCGGAGTGCCTGTCGTAGATGTTTATCCCGTTTATCGTACATATCCACAGGTTTCCGAAAATGTCTTCACCGATATCCCGGACGTAGATGCTTTTCAGGGGCAGGGCATCCTGGCAGGAATCGGGATCAGGACTGCTTCCGGCTTCGATATATACCGCGCCTTTGTCCCTTGTGGATATCCAGATGCCTTTCTGCGAGTCTTCGAAAATGTTCAGGGAATGGAAGCCGGTGATTTTCCGGATCACCTTTTTGTTGTCGTCTATGACTGTGACTCCCCGGTCGGTCCCGATGTACAGTTTTTCGGATGTGGCCTTGATCAGGCATGTTATCTCACCGTCGTCTTCACCGGCAGTGTAGTATTTTTCAAGCCTGCGGTCAGGCGAAAGGATGAAGACGGTGTCCTTCGCTCCTATGAACAGGGTACCTTCGCTGCATGATATGGTCTGTATGCCCGAGTCCCTCAGCAGGGTGAACCTTTCGGTCTTCATGTCGAAATGGCTCAGGGCGAATTTGCTTATTATATAGATGTTCCCATGTCCGTCTCCGCAGATTTCCCTGATGTTGTTGCTGTATATTCCGGTGCTCCCGTCTGTCGGCCTGTAGACGGTGATGCTGTTCCCGTCGTATCTGTCGAGTCCGTCGGATGTCCCTATCCATATCATCCCGGATTCGTCCTGATATATGGTGTTGACGCTGGAGTTCGACAGCCCGTCCTTTTCCCCGATATGTCTGAATCTCGTGTTTTCCTGCGCAGCGGCGGTGAAGGCCATGCAGATGACGGCGAGTGCTGCGGCGATATGTCTGGATATTGTTTGCATTCCTGTACTCCGGTATTGATTCCGTACATAGACAAAAATACAATAAAATAGGACTTCGGTACGGCTCCGAGACGATATTGTTATTAATATGTACTCTATTCTTATCCTTCCGGCATATACCTTTCTTTCTTTTTCATTAACTTTGTGGACAATAATGTCATCGATATGGAAAGGACTTGGAGATGGTTCGGCAGAAAGGACCCGATAACGCTTGACATGCTCCGGCAGATAGGGGTGGAAGGGATAGTCACGGCTCTGCACGAGATTCCGAACGGACATGTGTGGTCGGAATCAGACGTGAAGTATATGAAAGACTTCATAGAATCACATGGGATGAAATGGTCGGTAGTGGAAAGTCTTCCCGTGAGCGAGCAGATAAAATACGGAGGTCCGGACAGGGACAGGCTGATAGCGAATTATGTGGAAAGTCTGGCGAGTCTGGGCCGGAACGGGATCAGGACGGTGTGCTATAATTTCATGCCGGTGATAGACTGGATCAGGACCGATCTTGATTACAGGTGTCCGGACGGTACCACGACATTGCGTTTCGACTGGGCTGATTTCGCGTATTTCGACTGCCGGATACTTTGCCGGGAAGGTGCGGAGGAAAGCTACAGTCCGGAACTGATGGCCAGAGTGGACGCTCTGGAAAGCGGGATGACCGAAGAGAGGAAAGCGCGTCTTATAGACACGATCATCGTCAAGACGCAGGGATTCATCGACGGGAACATAAAGGAAGGGGAGAAGGCCCCGGTTTCCGTGTTCAGGAATCTTCTCGGACTTTATGCCGGTATCGACAGACATACCTTGAGGGAGAATCTCAAATATTTCCTTGATAGTATAATGCCGGTCTGCGATGAATACGGTATAGATATGTGCATCCATCCGGATGATCCTCCGTTCCAGGTTCTGGGGCTTCCGAGGATAGTGACTTGCGAAGCGGATATCGACTGGCTTCTGGATGCTGTGCCGGACAGGCACAACGGTCTGACCTTCTGTGCCGGGTCGTTGAGTTCCGGCAGGCATAACAATGTCCCGGAGATGGCTGCAAGATATGTGGACAGGACATATTTCGTGCATCTCAGGAGTACTGATGTGGACGGGGACGGGAACTTCGTGGAGGCTTCCCATCTCGCAGGCAGGGCGCATCTGCAGGATCTGGTACGCTTCTATTCCGGCTGTTCCCGCAATATCCCTTACAGGGTGGATCATGGCAGATGCATGCTCGGGGATGCAGAGCGGCCTTATAATCCGGGCTATTCGTTCCTTGGCAGGATGTACGCACTTGCCCAGGTCATGGGGATGGAGTCTATGGTGAAATGACAGGATTTATTGAAAACATTGATGTGATATGAATGAAATGTTCAGTATTGCCGGCAAGGTGGCTGTGATTACCGGTGCCGGCGGAGTGCTTGGCGGCAGTATGTCCAGGCATTTTGTAAGCCAGGGTGCAAAAGTGGCTGTCCTTGATATCCGTCAGGAGCAGCTTGACAGCAGGGTGAAGGAACTCGAAGCCCTCGGCGGGGATGTCATGGGTTTCAACTGCAATGTCCTTGATATCGAAGCCATAGAGCGTACCGCCGAAGCGGTCCTCGAAAGGTTCGGGAAAGTCGACATCCTCCTGAATATCGCGGGAGGGAACATGCCGGGAGCTACTCTGGAGCCTGACCAGCCTTTTTTCAAGATGGGCATAGAGTTCTGGGACAAGGTGACGGACCTCAATATCAACGGGACTGTATATCCGAGCTATGTCTTCAGCCGTGTCATGGCTGAGCAGGGTTCCGGGTGCATAATAAATATTTCCTCCATGGCGGCCTATTCCGCTATCACGAGGGTTCCGGGCTATTCCGTAGCCAAGACCGGAATCAGTTCGTTCACCCAGTGGCTCGCCGCCGAGATGGCTCTGAAGTTCGGCGACAAGATAAGGGTCAATGCCCTTGCTCCGGGATTCTTCATCGGTGACCAGAACCGCAGGGTTCTGATCAATCCTGACGGCAGCCTTACCGAAAGAAGCAGGAAGGTGCTCGCCAAGACTCCGATGAAAAGGTTCGGCGACATCAACGAACTGAACGGCACTGTCCAGTTTCTCTGCAGCGACGCCGCCAGCTTCATTACCGGTGCCGTAATCCCTGTGGACGGCGGATTCAGCTGTTTTTCCGGGGTGTAGCGATATCGGAAAAAATGGTTATTTTTGCCTTGAGGATTTCTCAAGGCAAATTTTTTATACAATGTTGAAAGAAGGAGACAGAATCCCGGATTTCCAGGTCCAGGACCAGGACGGGAACACGGTGACACAGAAAGATTTTGAAGGCAAGAGGGTGGTGCTGTATTTTTATCCGAAAGACAGTACTCCAGGCTGTACGGCCGAGGCTTGCAATCTGAGGGACAATTACAACGCTCTCCGTGCGGCAGGTTATGAAATCTATGGGGTGAGCAAGGACAGTATCGCTTCTCATGGAAGGTTCATCGAAAAGAATTCGCTTCCGTTCACCCTTCTGTCCGACCCGTCCGCGGAGATGCTTCAGGCTTTTGGCGCATGGGGAGAAAAGAAACTTTGCGGCAAGGTCAGCATGGGGACGCTCCGCAAGACGTTCATAATAGCCGCGGACGGGACCGTGGAGCGGATAATCGACAAGGTCGACACGAAAAACCACACGGAGCAGATTCTCCCGTAAAATACAGGATATGACAAAGGAAGAGCTGATGAGGGAAGCCATAAGGCTTTCGGACGAGAACGTCGGTAAAGGCGGTGGACCGTTCGGAGCAGTGATCGCCAGAGACGGTGAAATCGTGGCGACGGGGGTGAATATGGTGACTTCTTCATGCGACCCGACAGCACACGCCGAAGTGAATGCAATCAGGGCGGCGTGTCAGGCTTTGGGGACATTCGATTTGAGCGGCTGTGAGATATATTCGTCGTGCGAGCCATGTCCGATGTGTCTCAGCGCCATATATTGGGCTCATTTGGACAAACTCTATTACGGTAACGACAAGAATGACGCTGCCTGTATCGGTTTCGATGATGCCTTCATCTACAAGGAACTGGAACTGAAACCTGAAGATCGGGTTCTGAAGTCGGAGAGACTGCTTGCGGACGAGGCCTTAAAGGCCTTCATGCACTGGAAGGACAGTCCTGACAAGGTGGAGTATTGATGTATTGACAGATTTTACGAAATTATCCGGCTTATGAAAAAGCTATTGATATTTATTTCGGCTTTCGTAGCCGTATTGTTTGTTTCAGGGTGCAGCAAGACTGACGTGACATCGCGGCCGGGCGGCGGAGGCGAGGATGACGGGGAGCAGGTAGTGGAAATCATTCCGGCCGAGGGCTCTGTCAATCTCGATGAAATCAGCGACATGATAGTGTCGATGGAGGATGATGCCATATATTTCCGGCTGCCGGAAGAGGGGACGTCCGCCGCATCGAAGGCACAGACAAAAGTCCTTCCGGCATTGCTGGTTCCGGGAGCGATTGCCTATGCCCTTACCCCGAGCGAGAGATTCCCGCACGGCTACCTCGGGAGGGTTGTCGAAGTGATTGAAGAAGAAGGTGGCCTTGTTAAGGCTCTGATGGAGCGCACGACGATCTCGGAGTCTTTCGACCTGTTCCGGGTAAAAGGCTCGTTTGAGATGGAGTTGGAAACAAAGAATGTAGCCGCAGGACTGGAAATGGGAGAAGACGAGGATGGATTCACCTGTCTGACGGGCAGCCTTTCCTTCAGTCAGGAGGTCGGGTTGAAAAGCAAGGCGCCTTCTGCCGAGGGCAAGGCAGTCTTTTCTGCGGAAGGGAGCATCACCGGTGGAATCAAGGTACACATCGACATCAATCAGGGGCTGGGAGTAAAGGATCCATACTTCAGGGCGACGGCGGATCTCAAACTCGCGGCAGAACTGGAATTCAGCGCTTCGGTCGAAGGAACGGTTGAAGTGCCTGTTCCGCTTGGAGAAATATCGGGGAAATATGTCCATCCGCTTCTGGCGATACTGGAGCCGAATCTGGCTTTCAATGCAATTCTGATAGTGGAAGGTTCTGCCGGATATTCCACTGGGCTGTCTGTCTCTCAGACCTGCAGGTTCGGGATAGCAAATGAAAGCGGGATTTGGACCTGTCAGACACCGGAGCTCGGCAATCGGCCGGAAATCAAGACTCCGGGGATAGATTTTTCGGTGTCGGGCGAGGTCTTCACAGGATTTGAGGTGCCGTTTTCAGTAGAAGTTTGCGGACGGGAAGAGGACGCAGTAGAAATATCTCCGAAATTCGGGTTCGTTTATGACGGTACATTCAGTTCGGATATCAGTGATGTGCTGAATGTTTACGAAATGCACAAGGAGACAAAGATCGGTGAAGCCGTGCAGTTACGGCTTGACGCCGAAGCAAGATTCGGGGGAAAAAAGATAGGCAAGTCCCTGAACTGGAAAAGGAATTTTCTTGAAAAGGACAAATACATATTCCCGACATTCGAATGCATGTCTGTAGAGCCGGGAAGCAATTATGTTTCGGTATGGTACAAGGCTAAGAGGGAACTGCTTCTTCCTGTATCTGTCGCGACAGGGGTCTGGACGCAGGACGGGGCCTCGAAAGTCTCGGAGTCGGCCCCTGAACCGTATGCCTATATTGCAGATACCGGGTTCGACTTCACCGGCACGCACACCGGACTGGAGTCCGGCACATATAAAGTCCGTCCGGTGGTCAGAATAGGCGCGTTCGACATCCCCGCAGATCCGGAAACGGAGTTCGAGGTGGAAAGCCGCCTGATAAAATCCATAAAAACCAGCATTTATTACGAGAGCGGGGAGCTTGATTACTCGTTCGACAGAGTTTACGAATACGATAACGATGATCGCGTCATTTCCATAAGGGAAACTTATGATGCACCTTTCATGTATCAGACAGTATATTCATCAGATAAGATAGTGTTTTATGCCGGGGGAAAAGTTGATGGCGAATATCTGCTGAATGAAGACGGCTATGTGACCAGAATAATAGATAGCGGCATAGAAAAAGAATTGACATATGGCAGCGACGGCTATCTGAAGCAATGTCACTACAACACGGTCTCATATTCTGATGACGGAGAACGTCGTTATTATGAAGAGACAACAACCTATACATACAAGGATGGCAACATGGTAAGATCCGTACAGGACAGTTATACTGAAATAACAGGGTCTTCCGATCCTGACAGGAACGGATCCCACAGTGTCATCTACACATCAGACTACGAGTATCTGGATAAGGAAAATACCATGAGCGTCAATTTGATGGATGATGACTTCTCTCAGTATAATGGCATGAGGCTCAAAGGTATTTCAAGTCGCTGCCTGATATCTTCCGTAGTCAATACCAGTACCGACGGATATTACACGAAAGCAGAAGTGTCATATTTGCCGGACGAAAATGGATGGATCGACAGGATGGTCATAGAATATTTTATGAGGAATGGCGAGCGGGACGGTTTCCTGATATATGATATCGCTTACGGTGATTGACGTGCCGTTTTTTACAGGCCTCTGCGTGGAAGATTCCGGTCATTCTCTGCGCACAATCCACTCCCATACGGGCATTACATTTATGGTAATGCCTTCACGGACGATTGTTTCCGATTGATGGTCTGTCAGAATGAATACATTGTCACATCTGGTGTTTCTTGCAGCTGAAACGGCTCCGTTTATTTCCCTCCGGCGAGTTTTGGGATTCCCGATGTCATAGGCTACCTGATAAACCCCCAAGGTTTTGTTCCCTTCACAGACCACGAAGTCGGCTTCCGTATTTCCGTTGTCGAAATAATAGATATCCTCCTCTGTCGTCCTTATACGCCGCCGCCGGAGTTCCAGATATACAATAGTTTCAAGCCGCCATCCGAGATTTTCTCCGGCAAAGGCATTTTCTCGTCCGTTCATGAAAGCGACATCTATCGCATATACCTTCTCCGCCACTGATCGCTCCTTGCTTTTCGACGAATACTTGCTGACCTTGCATATCATATACACTTGTGCCAGATAAGAAAGATAATTTCCCAATGTATGATGGCTTTTGAAACCGAACTGTTCTTGTAGCTTATCCTTGACTATGACTGTCGGAGAGATGTTGAGCAGGTGTCCGGCCAGGCGTTCCAAAGAATCAATGTACTTTACCTTGAATCGCTTCTGTATGTCCTGCGTTATGATATTATGGAATAATGAATCCACATAGCCTGTCCTGTTGTTTTCGACAAGCAGTTCCGGGAATCCGCCTTGCCGCAGATATTGGTCGAATGCCCCCATAAGCAGCCCCATATTCTTAGTAGTCAAAGGCTCAATGGCAATGTCGTTATAATTGCACCAGTCCTTGAATGAAAATGGCAGCAGTTCTACGGTATGATGTCGACCAGTCAGATGCGAGGCCAGTTCTCCGCTAAGCAATTTGGAGTTACTTCCTGTCAGCAATATCCGGATCCCTTTGCGTAACATCCTGTTGACAAAGAGATGCCATCCGTCAATATTCTGAATCTCATCAAGGAACAGATGGGTAAAGTCACCATATATGCTGTACAGAACCTGGAGAACATCGTTCATATCCTTTGCCGTAAGGTCGTACAGATTTTCATCGTCAAAGTTTACATAGGCGTATCTGACATTTGCTTTTTCCAAGGCATTGAAGCACAATGTTGACTTGCCGCTTCTTCTCACACCTATGACTACTTGTGCAAGAGTGCTGTCCAGATTAAGCAATCTCTCTTCATCACGATGGCAGAATGCTTTGCTCCTCAATACGTCAAGTTCTTCCTTCTGATCCAAAAGGACTCTTTCAAGTTCCCGTATACTCATTGCTTCAGTGACTTGAACTGAAAAAAGTTGTCACCCGAGGGAGCACAAAAAAGGAATGACAATGGAACTAAAGACAGTGACCCGGAGGGTCTGGAACGAAGAACTTGGATGGTATGAGGAGAAGGAGTTTACG
>CALVDT010000074.1 GCA_944326385.1 uncultured Bacteroidales bacterium
TCGTAAACTCCTTCTCCTCATACCATCCAAGTTCTTCGTTCCAGACCCTCCGGGTCACTGTCTTTAGTTCCATTGTCATTCCTTTTTTGTGCTCCCTCGGGTGACAACTTTTTTCAGTTCAAGTCACATCTATGTATGGAAAGACTTTATGAAAACATGAATGACCTTCCCTGAAATTGGTTGTCACTTTTAGAGCGGTTAAACTAATATATTTTACATATTCACTGACTGGGTTTACAGTCGGTGTTTTTTATCTCTAAAAGTGACGGTTTTACTGAATCTGCAACATCTATCATAAGTGAAGCGTCATCGGCGACTACTGGCATTCGACAGAAGGTGCAGTAGAATCATACATTATGCAATGCAAACATAATGTGTTTGCAGCATAACGCAAAGTTTATGGCCATTTTTATTCCAGCAGAAAAATGGCAATCGGCAACAAGATGACGTAAAAAACACTATCTTTGAAGAAATACCGCAGATCTGCGGATAAAATCGGAACATTATTAAAAGACAGAGGCATGAAAAAAGCATTGACAGTTTTCGCGGCAGTGTCGGCAATTGCGGCATTGTCTTCCTGCTGCCACGATTTCGAATCGGAAACAATCGCGGTTTCCGGAAAATTCCCTTTGGCTGAAGGCCGGACGGATACATTGGAGGTGAATATTTCGGCTGAATTTCCGGTTTCGGGGCTGAGCAGGGAAGCGGAGATGAAGATATCCGCGGCTGTAGCGGGAGCCCTTTTCGGGGAAGAATACATGAGCATGGATCCCGGAGCCGCTGCAGAAGCATACAAGAACGACCTTATAGACGAGTACCGGAGCGAAAACCTGCCGATGACGGAAATTCCGGAACTGGAAAGTTCCACACTGAGCTGGGCAAGCCATATTCAGGGAAATTTCACATACTCTGACGAGAAGATACTGTCATACACGGCCTCCCGCTACACTTACAGCGGAGGAGCACACGGCATGACCGCCGAATCAGCTTACAACTTCGACAGGACCACGGGAGACCCGGTCTCTGAAGAGGATTTCTTCAATGACGGATACATCGGGGAAATGACCGGACTCCTGACGGCGCACCTGCCCGAGGCCCTGGAAACCCCGGCCGACACATCCATGCTGTTCCTGAAGACCATAGAGCCTAACGGCAATTTCAGTATCGGCAGCGACGGCATCACGTATATCTACAATCAATACGAAATCGCGCCTTACTCTATGGGTATCATCAGGATATCCATCCCTTGGGAAGAACTCGAAGATCTGCTCCGGCAAAATCCTTAGCCGGACACCCGCCACAAACAATACCGACCCATGGATACCGCACCGGAATGGATAGTATCGACTATCGACAATAAAATCGTTTCAGTCTCATTGGACTACAGGATTTTTGCTTCCATAATGAAGCAGATCTCATGGCTGCCGGCAAGTTATGCCTCGGAAATCCAGTGCCGCAAGGTCAGTACGGAAGAAGTTGTCCGGATGTCGAAAACAGTCAAATGGGAAGACATGAGACTGTACGGCTCGGATTTCCAGAGAATGGTATGGCGGAGTCTGTTCGACCTGACGCATGCTTTGCAGCCGGAGGAGCACCCGCGGCTTATGAGCTATTCAGATTTCGCAGCGCTGTGCGGCAGGAAATCCGGAGTCAGGGCAGTAGCTCACGCCATAGGCCAGAATCCTGTCGCGATCATCATCCCATGCCACCTGATCGTACCGAAAGAGACCATCGACAGGATGAATGAAATAAAGCATCAGGCGGAAAACTCCCTCTTCGGCACAGACGGTCTCATCCTCGACCCGAGCCTCGATTTCGGGGAATACCGCTACGGTAAAGAAATCAAGAAGAGACTTATCGTCGGCAGCAGATGATATTTTGTACGATTTTCACACCGGCATGTACTATCATTTGACTTGAAAAGAGAGTGTAATGGTATTTTTGTTAAAACCGATAACCAATTAACATGAATGCCATGAAAATCAAGATTCTTTTCGTCATGACGGCCGTGTGCTCATTACTGTCGTGCCGGGCGGTCGACACCCGGGAGAAGGACAGGACTGTCCTTGTGGAAGCAAAAGAATGGAACAAGCAGCATCCTGAGCTTCCGGAATGGAAAATGTATCCGTCGTTGACAGTGGACAGCCTGTGCCTTGTCCCTGACAGGCCTGACAATCTCAACAGATATGGAAGCCTCGCCGACGGGCCTCGATTCAAAGCCACAGGATTCTTCCATACCGCCAGACATGACGGCAGATGGATCATGGTGGATCCGGACGGATTCATGCACATAGATGCAGCTGTCGTAGGAGTACGGCAAGGCCAGGGGGAGCGGAACAAATCCGCGTTCAAGGAAAAATTCAAGAATGGGGAAGACTGGATAGACAAGACAGTCCGTGAACTTGTCTCCTACGGCTTCAACGGTGCCGGGACCTGGTCAGATGAAAAAGCCATCATGGATTTCAACAGCCGGTCCTCAGACAAAAGGTTCACCATGTGCCCGATGCTGAACCTGATGTCAGGCTACGGGAAGGAGCTGAAAATCACAAGACAGCTTGCCGGAAATACCGGATACCCGAACCAATGTATACCTGTATTCAATCCGGGATTCGGGGAATACTGCGACAAATACATCTCATCCGTCATCGGCAAATACAAAGGCAATCCTGACATAATAGGATTCTTTTCCGACAACGAACTGCCCATAAGCAAGAAAAACCTGGAAGGCTACCTGAGCCTGCCGGAGGATGACCACGGGCATAAAGCCGCAAAAGAATGGCTGGAGTCCAAAGGCGTGACCGAAGAGCAGATCACTGACGGACTCCGTTCAGAATTCGCCGGGTACGTGGCGGACACATATTACAGCACTGTCAGGAAAGTCCTGAAGAAATACGATCCCGACCATCTGTATCTCGGAAGCAGGCTGCACGGAGGAGCAAAACATATCAAGGAAGTAATCGGGGCGGCCGGACGTCACTGCGACGTGATCTCCATAAATTATTACGGCTTCTGGGAAGTCCGCCCGAAGGATATCGCAAACTGGGAAAAATGGGCGGACAAGCCCTTCATCATCACCGAATTCTATACGAAGGCAGAAGACTCGGGATTGTCGAACGCGACAGGAGCGGGCTGGCTGGTACATACACAGAAGGACCGCGGCATTCACTACGAGAATTTCATCATCGGCCTTGTCCGTTCCGGAAACTGCGTAGGATGGAGCTGGTTCAAATATCAGGACAACGATCCTACGGCCAAAGGAGTCGATCCGTCGAACCTCAACTCGAACAAGGGGTGCTACGACAATGATTATGAACCATACCGGGAACTGACCGCCAGAATGCGGAAGATAAACAGCATCAGATACGGTCTGGCCCTTCAGAACAGACACTAAACCGTTCAATATCATGGAATACAGGAAACTATTGTCGGGAACGGCCCTGCTGCTCTCGCTATTCATCAGTGTTTCTGCCCAGCAGAAGAAACCTCTGGCATTCTATCTCAAGAATCTTCCTTACGAGCGCATCGGAGAATATTCCGACGAGCGCATCATTTCTGACCTTCAGGATGACGGATTCATGGTGATTGAGGTGGACTGCAGCAGCTATCCCGGGACATCACCGGAACTGGAGAACGCTCTGGTCCAGTTCCATATGGATTCACCGGACATATACTCGGAATATGAATCCGGTGACGTGGAAGTCGATCCCGACTACATATTCTATGTACCTGAAGGCTATACAATCACCAGGAATATCCCCG
Organism: uncultured Bacteroidales bacterium; assembly: GCA_944326385.1. GTDB lineage: Bacteria > Bacteroidota > Bacteroidia > Bacteroidales > UBA932 > Cryptobacteroides. The sequence continues at coordinate 3,760 of CALVDT010000074.1, forward strand.
TATGGAACATAAAGGAATACGGGGCGGACGGCTCGCTCGAAAGGGTGATGGACACATATAATGATGTGATTGTCCCGGAATTCGGGGTGGAGCCAGTCACTTCTCCTGACGAAATGGAAAATCCCGACGGTTCCCCGATCGACTGGAATCTGTACATGGACATAATCCATCCGAGCGGGAAAGCTGCCGAAGACGTCCCTCTACTGCTGAATTTCTCATCCAACTCCCCGAGGATGGTTCCGTTCAACCCGCTGAAAACCAAAGAAGTGGTCTACAGATCCATATTCCCGATAGGCTTCATGACCACAGGGTACGCATGGGCGAATGCAGACCATTGCTACAACCCTCTCGCAAGAGGGGAAAGCTGGGGATATTTCGACCAGTACTCCCTTGAAGACTGGAACGGACTTGCGGCAGTCCGGGCATATGTAAGATATCTCAGGACGCATCTGTCCGACTATAACCTCAACGGCAGGATAGGAGTGATGGGAATATCCAAAGCATCCTACAGTGCCGTAAGGATAGCGGATGTAAACAATGCTTCGGGAGAAGAGCATTTCAAGTTCAACGGTGTGGCAAACGACAAGCCCCAGCCATGGTCCGACGGAGAAAGCCATGTGGATGTGGCGTATGCGGCTGCAGGAAACGGGACTAGACGGATTCCCCGGTACGTGAATGAAAACACCGTACCCATGATCACCTCGGCAGGTTCCAAGGACGAATACAACCAGTGGGCAGTCTATCCGGAAGTGGTAAGGCACATGCAGGATATAGACCATATCCATCTTGGCCTGTGGATGGAAGAACTCGGGCACACATACCCAGGCCTGGGGACAGACCTGGCCACCGGGGAACAGAGATACGTCCTGTTCAAGCGGTTCTTCGACCATTACCTCAAACCTGACAGCGCACACGATGCCGATGTGTTCTACATCCTTCCCAAGGAAAATGCCGAAGACGTGGATGCCCGCGGGTACTCGAGGACACTTGCCCCTGACGGGATACTGCCGGCTGCAATGCTGGGGATTTCCCCGTATTCCCCTTTGACAGTAAGATTCCTGACAGCCTTCAGTCCTGAAGAAATCGGGAACAAGGTTTCCGTAACCAGGATATCGGACGGACAGGAAATAGAAGGAAGCTGGACACCGGCCATGCAGGGGACATCATTTTCTTTCACGCCTGCATCTCCGCTTGAAAAAGGACAGAAATACCTTATCACGGTACCTGCGGACATCACAAGTCTGGCAGGGACATCCCCATCCGGCACAGTGACACGGGAATTCGAGGTCACACGTTCAGATGGAGGAGGTGAGGGACCGGCAGTCGAGAACCGGATACTGCCGACCGACGACACTTATTCGCAGGTGGTCAAGAATACCGAACCGAAAGGAGACCAGACCACGCTGAGGGTAAGATACAGCACCATGGGTGACTGGAGATTCGATGCGTTCCTGAAGTTCGACATTTCCGGACTCAAGGCGAACAGGATCACCAAGGCATCCATATGCCTGACGCCTTCCTCTGCACTGACCGGGACTCCTATAACAATCCAGTTCTTCAAGACCGGCACAGACTGGACCGAAGACGGACTTGTCTCGGAAAACAGGCCGCAGATTGAAGACAGCTGGTTCGATGCACAGACAGTATCCACATCAGGAGACGTGGTCTGCGCCGATGTCACTTCGGTAATAAAGCAGGCTATTGAAAACGGAGAGACCCGGCTGAGCATCTGCGTAAGGGTACCGAGTTCGTCCGGCAGTACGGAAAACATCTATTTCAACTCCAAGGAAGCCGAATCGGAATCCGTCAGACCATGCCTGTCCGTAGAAAAAAACATGATATCCGGAAACCCGACCATAGACATAGAAAGGGAATATGCCGCCGGAACTGCAATAATGCTTGACGTAAGGGCAGAATACGAAGATGAAATAAGCGACATCGCCTGGTTCGTCGATGACGAGCCTGTGGACGGGGATACCGTTACCCCTGAAGCCGGACTGCATAAGATCAAGGCCGTGGTCACAGGACCCGAAGATATCGGGACAGACATCATTGTCAAATATATCAACGTGGAATAAGAATCTTTCATATGGAAACTCAAAATCTGATAAAAGCCTTGCTGTTCGCTGTCCTGATTCCGGTATCGGCATGCAAAAGCCCTGAAATCACCGAAGGGGAAGCGGAAGGCATAGATGAAGAACTGGTGGCGGCCTTCTCCGGGAACACTGATTACGGATTCTACAGCGGTAACACCGACCCTGAATACACGCTTGACCTGCTGACACAGGAGATGATATACAATACAAAGTCCGGAAAGTTCATGATCCAGGACGAGGACAGGAATGTGCTTGTCTCCGTAACGCTGACACCTTCCGGTCAAGACGGGTTCTACTCCGTGGAGATAGAGTCCGCCGAAGCCGATATCCGGAAAGGCAGTTTCCGGATGAAAGCCGTGAAACATGAAGGTGACAGGATATGGCTCTGGGAAGCGGGGAACGGATTCGGGATTATTATACTCGGTCCGTCCCGGCTTGAGGCCTGATGAAAAGAGGGCGGGTCAAAAGTCAGACCCGCCCTCTTTTTAGAGAAAAAATTCCTTTTGGTCACACTCTTTCGATGTGTAATGGAAGTCCGTAATTAACGGAGAATCTTCTTTACTGCGCGGACAAACCTTTCTGTTGATTTGTTGGACTGATATGCATTCTTGTTCGCACCTACCTTGATCGCCCATACTTTCTCTTGCGAATATTCGCAACAGCTTAAATAATATGACTCATACTGTATAGGTGCTCCTCCATATGACTCAAGATAAGAATTTATGAGTTCGACTCCAGGCGCATCCGTTCCTGCAGTATTATTGTAAAGTGCTATAAGTTCCTTTCTCGACGGCATGTACCATCCTTCACCGAGGTCGGTGCAGAACTTGGCGGCAGGATAGGCGGTGGCAAAATTCGTAAGAGCCTGCAGGATAGCAGTATTGCCGAGCCCCTCCTCAGGATTGCTCTCCGTGCCGGCCTCGATATTTTCAGTACTCCAAGCCAGCGATGCTTCCTGCAGAGACAGGATCTTGATATAGGTATCAGTAATGTCGAATATCATACCTCCCTCATACAAGGCGCCCACGGCCAGATCCTCAGGTGCGGTGGTATTCTGCTTCACCGTCACATTCACAGACAGGACCTTGTCATCCTGTCCTGCGCTTACTGTCGCAACAGCGGATCTTATCGCCCCCGTGCTGTTCTGCGACAATGCAGTGAACACGACTTCGCTGCCGGATATCTCTGCCTGCAGCCAGCTTTCCGCCCCTTCCTCGACAGACACTCTCACATCAGTCTTGTTCGTCTCGAAAGTGACTGTTGCCCTGGAATCCGCCTCGGCGGCAAGTTCGGCATTAGGATCCGCTATCGTCAGGATCGTGGTTTCGGAAGACTCGTCACGGATTTCCTGACGGACGTCTATGGTAGCCGTCGCAGTATTGTCGCCTTCTCCGGCAGTCACGGTGATGACAGCAGTCCTTTCTGCGCCCGTATCATTCGGCTGTGCGGCTATCGCCCTCAATATCTTGCCCTCGCATTCCGCAGTGAGCCATGTTTCACTTGAAACGGCGGTGAATTTCATCTGGTTGCTCTTTATCGTGGCTTCACCGGCATCGAACATTGACCCGCCGATCACTATTTCAGTCTTCGAGAAAGACAGTGTCGCCTCAGGGACTGTTTCCGGCCCCGGATCAGGCATGGTCTCTCCTTCATCAATCTCCAGGGCTTCGCTATTGCAAGCCACTGCTGCAGCCATCGCTGCAAAAAAGAACAGTCTGGTTATCTTTTTCATTGTCTTGATGATTTATGTGGTTTTTCAGTTGTCAAAAAAATCCATCAGCCTGTAAGTATTGTAATTCAGGTCTCTTGTGTATTTAGCCATCCACGGATAGACATTGTACCAATTGTCGATGAGGCCTTTGTTTGCAGGCTTGCCGCTGTTGTCGTCACCGTCGTCGTCCTGGTATTTGAACCAATGCCATCCCACGCAGTTCTTCGCTTCCAGAAGTCCCAAGGTGAAATGCTGATAGGCGAAAGCCCTCTCCTTCTGTGTCGGTACGGCATAGCCGGCTCCGGAAAGATTGTTGAGATCGGTATCCATGCCCTTGGTATAGAATTCAGTCACGATGAAAGGTGCATCAGGAGCCCAGGTCTCCCAGTCCTTAACCGCACCTGTCAGTTCCACGTCCCATCTCGAATAGTAGTTTATGGAAATCACGTCGCACCATCTGCCTGCGGCCCTGATTACATGTTCCATGTACTTTGGCGTCCCGTGAAGTCTGGAGCCGAGATAGAGCATATCCTTGTCTACTTTCAGCAAAGCCTCTTTCACGCCTTTGTAGTAACGCTCCGCAAGCATTCCTGCGAATTCATCGTTCAGTTCTTCAGTGACCGCCGATGCTCCCTTTTCATTCATGAACTTCTCGGCTTCCTGGTATGCGACATCGGATTTGCTGCCTTTGAGTATCCTGTCAAGCAGACGGGAATTCATGGAAGAGAAATCTATTTCGTTGTCGGAGAAGAAACCGATGACATTCGGGTCACCGATGTAAGGGGCAAGTTCCGTCCGAATGAAGTCTTCGCAGAATGCTGGCCATTCATCGTGCAGGACAAGCCCGATCGCAGTGTTCGAATCACCGTTGCAGTACGAGAAGCCATACTCCTTCCGGAATCCGGACAGGAAACCGAAAGACGGAGCCAGGGTTATCGGAGTATCCGGGTGCGCCCTGTTGAACGACTGTATCGTCTGGTAAGTACCGATGCAGAATGCGCCTGAACCGTGGAAGCCCATCTTCGCCAGCTCCTCCTGAGTCTCCTCCAGCCATGTCATATCGTTTCCGAACTTCGCCCTGAATGCCTCGTCATTCCTCGCGGAAGATCCCTTCCTCAATGATGCCACACCCCTCTGATGATGAGGATATCCTTCAGGATCTATGAAATACCAGCGGCCGTCTATCTTCTTGACCTGGAAACGTCCGGTGGCTTCATACGGTCCCATGTCTGTCCTGCTGCCGTATTTGTTCGTGGCAGCCATATAGTCGGCTCTGGTGCACTCATAGTCGAAGCCTACGAGATATGGGACAATACGTGTTTTAGCGGTCTTCCAGCTGTTTACGGGAACTGAAGAAGAATATTGCACCGAAACAGGCAAGTAAGGGTCGTTGCTGAATGAATTCGCATAATTCTCCTGAGGGAGATGCTCCGGAAGGACCAGCACTTCGTCCGGATCGGACGGCTCAGACGGCTGTTCCGGCTCCTCGGACGATGAACCCCCGCCTGTTACGGGAGGCGGTGCATCGGGGGCCTTTGTGCAGCCGGAAACGGTGACTGCAATCCCTGTGAGCAATGAAATCAGTAATAATCCGGTTTTCATATGAAACATCTTGTTTTGTTAGAAACATCTGTAAATCCTGACTGCATTCAGGACAGGGCTTCCCTTGCGCGGGATAAAGCGGATGTCAAGTCCTTCCCCGCCATATGCATCGACCGTGAATTTCTTCACCACGGCAGTCTCAGGGCCGCATTCCCGGGCGATATTGAAGTCCTTCAGCACCTTGACGCCATTGATCGTGACATCGAACTCCCGCTCTCCGGCAGCCTCCCTTATGGCATCGTTCCCGAGATTATAGGCCAATACCTCTTTCTCGCTGTCCGAGACAAGCTCTGCAAAATAGAGATAGACATAATACCTCCCGTCCGGGACATCGGCCCTGAACCCTTCCAGACCTTCCCTCTGCGTCTGGAAGACAGGGTCCTGGTCAGTATTCAGGATATCGATATCGGAGCATGGGAGAGAGCCGTGCCTGGTCTTTGTCCTGACGGCTTCGCCTCCGGTATAGCCCCAGCTTCCGGCTGTGTATTCCTGCTCCGGAATCCATACCATTTCCGCTGTCCTGTCTTCAAAATAACGCCTTGATCCGAGCATGACATTCATTTCCGTGAATTCAAGACTTCCGTCAAATACAGCCGGAACCATCCGGAAATCCACACTGAGGATATCCTCAAGCCTGATTCCGTCTTTTTCAGCCACTGCCTTGAGAATATTCTCTCCGTCGGTGAACGGAACCTCGAACACAGCCGTCATCCCATCCGTCTGCACCATGCCGAGATCATTGCCGTTATGGTAAAGCCGGATCTGTGAAGCATTCGAATATACCTCCACCGGCTGCGGACACACTCCGGTACTGTCAGGGACACCGCCGCGGATTTTCCACCCGTGTCCTCCTATCCTGAGCTCCGGCTTGTCCGAAAGCCATGTCCTGTACAGGTAATACGTGTCTTTGCGCTCCCTGTCCAGCCCTGTTATCCCCTTGCTGTTCACATGCGGCACCGCATCCCGTCTGCTTTCAGAATAAAAGGAATTGAGATTCCAGACCGTGGTTCCTGCAAGCCATTTCCTGGAAAGGATTTCAGGTATATAATGATGATGGTACATCAGTCCGTACTCGCACGAGAAATCGAATCTCTCAGGCTCGAAAGAATGCAGTCTCGGATCGACATCTGCACCGTATTCCGTCACGAGAAGGCTCTGCTCGGGGTACATGGCGTGCAGCTTGCCGAGGGTCTTCCGGAAACCGTCGAAACCGCCTCCGTACCAGCCGTTGTACAGGTTCCAGCCCAAAATGTCTGGAAGCCGGCTTATGCCGCATTCATTGTAGAGGGCAGGATTGCTGTGGCACGGAAGCATGGTATACCTGTCCGGGTCTATCTTCTTGATGGTATTCTCTATGTCTTCCGCCACTGAATAAAGGAAGTCCATGTATGCCTTCTTCCCTGCTTCATCCTCATCATCGTACGGCGGACGCAGGAGGACTTCATTCATATAAGCCCACATCACCACGGACGGGCTGTTGAAATCCTGCCAGACCATCTCCTCGGCCATTCTGACACAGTTCTCCCTGAATTCCCCGGAAACGGTGACGGCATTTACCACCGGAATCTCCACGGAAGCGACAATACCGTACCTGTCGCACATCTGGGTCACGACCGGGTCCTGCGGATAATGCGATATCCTCAGGAAATTCCCGCCCATGTCCTTCAGCAACCGGACATCCCTGACATGCATCTCGTCGGCAAGGGCATTGCCCTTAAGGTAATAGTCCTGATGCCTGTTGGTACCCATGAGTTTGGTGTATTTCCCGTTCAATGAAAAGCCTTCATCAGGATCGAAGGAGAACCACCTTATACCGAACCGCTCCGAAACCATGTCCTTCTTCTTTCCCGTCTCGTCGCTGAGGACTGTCACTACCCTGTAGATGCCGGGAGTATCCATACTCCACAGTACAGGATCCTTTATCTTGAACCGGGTACTGTCCAGATGGTTCTCCTTGCCGGCCGGAATCCTTATCTTCCTGCTTCCCGAGGCCACAGGCTTCCCGGAAGGGTCCAGGACCGTCTGCGTCAGCACGACCGTTTCATCCGAAGGACTGTCATTCGACAGCCGGGTGCATATCCTGACTGCCGCCTTCCTGCGGGATTCGCACTCTGTCGAAACATATACGCCTGAAGTGGCATAATGTGTCGGGGATATGTGCACATCAGGAGTGATGATCAGAGAGACATCCCTGTAGATGCCGCCGAAAAATGTGAAATCGGCCGACAAGGGAGGTATATCGGCATCGAAGGAATTGTCCACGATGACCTTTACTGAATTGCCGCCCTTCCTGACCATGTCCGTGACATCAAGACAGAAAGCGGTATATCCTCCCTTGTGCACACCTGCAGAACGTCCGTTCACGAAAACCTCGGCCACCTGGTTGGCTCCCTCGAAATGGAGGAAGAAACTCCTGCCGTCCGTATCTTCGTTTATCATCAACGTCTTGGCATATATACCCTTGCCCCTGTAATAGCCCGGGGTCTCATCCTGACTGTCGATATTGTTCCATGTATGGGGCAGGTTCACCGCAACGGTATCGGATTCCCCTTCCCTGCAGAATTTCCATGACTCGTTCACGGAACGGACTACCCTGCCGATGCAGCCCCCGTAACACATTTCGAGCACTTTCCCTGCATACCTCTCCCCGAGCAGTATCTGTCCGTCCCTGCCGAAATGAGGGTCGGAAGTGTCCTTCAGAGGAGTACAGCCTTCGGAAGACACGTAGTCGGAATATGGTATTTTCCCGGATATCCGGCGTATCACCGGGTTGAATCTGGCGGCATTCCTGTGCCAGCCCGCTATTTCTCCGGCGATGAACGGGACCTGCGGTGCATCGAGATCCTTCCTCAGCGAGTCGACAATGACCGCAAGCCTGTCCAGATAAGTCTCCGGGGAGCTGCTGTCAGCCTCACCCTGGTGCCACAATATGGCCTTGAGGCGGCCATGCTTAAGAGCCTGCCCAGTGCGTCTGACCGCTTCACTGTAGTATTCTCCGGCTACAGCCCATTCAGAGACGGATGTACCGCCGCGGGCATTCACCACCAGAAGGATTTTCCGTCCGGTCTCGGCAGCTATCTTCCTTGAAAAGCTGAAGCCAGGATTTATCTGCTGCATGGACAGGCTTTTCCTGATGCTTGAAAACCTGTTCAGAGGGTTCGTCGCCGGGACTGGATTTCCCTTGTCGTCAAGCAGGCAGACGTTTTCATCAAAGACCTGCGCGTCCTCTTCAAGCATGGTCCCGCGTCCGGCCATGTTCGACTGCCCGATCAGAAGGAACACATCATATCCGTCCTTTTCTCCGCTCCCGCAGGAAATGTCTGACGGTCCGGATGCCAAAGCCACGTATTGGAATACCTGAAGGACCAGAACGGCGATGACGACAAAAGCCGGTTTCAATATTTTCCCCATTATATCCTTGATTTGCTTTTACGCAAAATTATCGATACATGGACCTGGCGCATGTTACGCGAGTACAATATAATATCAAAATAATCCACAACATGTCACCTGCCGGAAAGTTCTTTTCTGCAGGCATTCGGAGTCTTTCCATACATGGCCTTGAAGCATTTTATGAAATAGCTCGGAGAACTGAACCCGAGGGAATATGCTATGTCCACCATACTTGCATCCGGCTGCTCCTTCAGTCTGACCACAGCCTGCTTCAGACGTATGGTCGAAATGAAGCCGTTCGGCGACTGGCCGGTCAGCCCTTTTATCTTAGTAAACAGGTATGTGCGGCTCAAGCCCATTTCCTTCGCGAACACCTCTATGCTGAATTCAGGGTCATCCAGATGCTTCATCACGACAGCCACGGCATTCTCGAGCATGGCCTGCTCCCGAGGATTCTCCGTCAGCATCTTCACGGAAGCCTCGGGTTGCTGGAGATATTTCTGCTGCAGCCGTCTGCGTCCCTCCACCAGATTGTTGCATCTGGCGACAAGTATCTTGACGTTGAACGGTTTGGTGACATAATCATCTGCACCGGTCTGCAGGCCTTTCACTATCTGGCTTTCCGCTGTCTTCGCGGTCAGGAGGACGATCGGGATATGGCTGGTCTCCATATTGTTCTTCAGCTTGCGGCACATTTCAAAACCGGACATGCCAGGCATCATCACATCGCTGAGTATGATGTCCGGGCTGTCCGCCAATGCCATGGCTATCCCTTCTTCCCCGTTCCTGGACGAAGATACCTTGTAGACAGGCGAGAAAATCTGGACAAGCATGTCCCGGACCTCGTCGTTATCCTCGACTACCAGCATCTTCACGGTTTTTTCGCTGTCCCGTTTTTCTTGAGTGTTTTCCTGCGGAAGCCCTGCGGCAATGACCGGATCCGGGGTATATTCCCTGAGCAGTTCCGATGTCTTGTCCCTGCTGTCCTCATGCACGATCACGGTCTCGGCCTTGAATACGGGATGCATCGGAAGAACTACGGTGAAGCAGGTCTCCTTCTCAGGCTCGCTCGTGACAGAAATGCTTCCGCCATGCATCTCCACTATAGCCTTGCTGAGAGAAAGCCCCACCCCGGAACCCTGATAGGAAAGCTTTGCATTCAGTTTGTCATCCTGAAAGAAGCGCTCGAAAACATGTGCGATATTCGCTGGATCTATACCGGCGCCGTCATCCTTCACCGAGACAGACACGGAATCCCCGGTCTCCTGCACCGTCATGCCGATATGCCCGCCTTCACGGGTGAACTTGAATGAATTCGACAGCAGGTTGAAGAACACTTTCTCCATCTGTACCGGATCGAAAAGCATGACCACAGGATGATCCGGGCCGCAGAAACCGAAATCGATCTTCCTGTACTGGGCATATTCTTCAAAAGACACATAGATTTCCCGCAGAAAGGCCATCATATCCTTCTCCTGCACTTTCAGCTTCATCTTTCCTGCATCCTGTTTCCTGATGTCGACAATCTCGTCCACAAGCCGTCTCAGTCTTCTGGAATTCCGGTAGATGCTGAGAATGCGGGAATACACCGACGGTTTCAGGTCGCTTCTCTGCAGAATCAGTTCCAGCTGCCCGTCGATAAGCGTAAGCGGAGTGCGGAACTCGTGGGATATGTTCGTGAAAAGCCTGAGTTTCTCCTGGTTCACCTGGCTTATATATGCCTTCTCCCTTTTCTCCAGGTCAAGGAGAGACCTGAGCCTTATGCTCGTGATATATGTCCTGATTATGTAATAGGATACAATCATCACGGCGGCAAGGCACAGGAGGATGAACCATCCGGTTCTGTAGAACGGCGGGATTACCTTGATGGCGACCCTGGAAGACGGGAAATCCCCGTCCGGCCCCGGGATCAGGCCCTTCACGATGAACGTATAGTTCCCGGGATTAAGGTTGGTGTAAGTCACATGATCCGTACCGGAGGCCTTGATGAACTCCTGGTCGAACCCTGTCATCCTGTATTCGACCTGCAGGCCTGAACTGTTGTTGCCGTAATCCGTATTCGATATGTCGAAACCTATTGCAGAGTGTCCCGGCCGCAGTATTATCCTGTCCTGGAACAGGATGTCCTCTTTCAGCACTGCCTTTTTCCCTGACGGGTCGGGGGAAATATGCCTGTTGTCTATCAGAAGTCCTGAAATATAGACATTATAGTTCCTTGGGCTGCCTACCAGGCTGTCGCACTGCACCGACACGAGCCCGTTCATGTCACTGGCGAACAATTCCCCGGAAGACGAAATGAAAAGGCTGTTGTCGTTTATGCTCGACAGAGGAAAGCCGTTCGCCGGATTATATACGTCCACTGTTCCTGATCCGGGACAGAATCTGGCAAGACCGTTGTTGGTGGCGATATAGATATAGCCCGTCCGCCTGTCCTCAGCCAGCCCTGTCACATAGCCGTTTGCCATCTTCTCCGCAGGCACTGCATTCCGGAAACTGTCGTCTGCCTTGTCATAAAGGAAGACACCGGAGCCGGAAGAGCCGAACCACAGCCTGCCGCGGCTGTCACGCAGGATCGAGTTGAGGTTGTTGTTGGCCCTGGCGGAACCGAAATCATGGAACGGATAATATTTCGTGGATCTGTTCTCTATATTATAGCAATACAGATCGGAGGAGGTCGTGAACCACAGATTCCCGTCTTCATCCAGCTCCATGTCCCAGACCTGGGCCTGGTAATTCTTGTCGAAGCCTGTCTCCAGTTTCGACATCTCTCCTGTCTTCTTGCCGAAAAGGAAAATGCCGTAATTCGTGGCCAGCATGATGGAGTCCTGTCCGAACGGTTTCATCATGACGATGTTCTCAATGTTCGGAAAACCGCAGTCCCTGCTTCCGATACCGTAGTTCGTAATCGTCCCGGTACCGATATCGTACCTGTCGATGCCGTCACGGAGCGTAGCGATATACAGAGCGTTCTCCTCCCGGTCATACAGCGTAGTCTTTATCACATCGGAAGCCAGTCCGTCCGATACCGTCATGGTCTCGAACTGCCTTGTGACCACATCCATACGGCTGAGCCCTCCGCCTTCTGTGCCTACCCAGAGATTTCCGTCCGAATCTTCCGAAACGGAATTCGACAGCGGTGAATTCAGCTTGCCTTCAGCCTCCGTTTCCGGTGTATAATAGAAATAAGTCTCCGCTTCAGTATTATAATAGCTCACGCCCTCGTAGAAGGAACCGAACCAGAGAGTCCCCTGCCTGTCGCATATCATCGAGATTATGGACCTTACATTGAATGCATGGTGCTGGAATCCGTATTTATACCTGACAAAACAGTCTTCATCCGGATCATACCTGCAGACGCCTCCGTATGTCCCCAGCCAGAAATTCCCGTCCAGATCCTCGCAGACCTGACGGACATTGTCGTGCGGAATCGAGGCATCGTCGGAAGGATCATGCCTGTAACGGGATATCCCTCCGCCCTTGCTTACAAGATAGACGCCTTCATTGCGGGAGGCTATCCATATGTTCCCTTTGCTGTCTTCAAAGATGGAATTCGCTGCGCCCGACTCCAGATGCATGATGACGTGCCCGTTCCTGTTTATCCTGTAGAATCCGTCCGTGTTCGTACAGACGCACATATCCCCGGACCTGGTGATGATGAAGCAGTCGATGGCAGCCTCGTCGAGACCTGCCCCGCTGAAATCGAAGACTGTCCGGAATTCCCCGTCCGCCATCCTGCACAGCGACCCTGTGCGTGCTATCCAGAGGGACTCCCCGTCATGGAAAATATACCTGACATCCCGGTCTTCGAGCATCCTGAATGTGACGGACCTCATGTCGAATTCGGAGACGCTGTTCAGTCCTTTTATGTAAAGATGGCCGTTCTGGTCACCGCATATCTGCCGGATATTGTTGTCAACAAGCCATGTGGTGTCAGAGCCGTACCCCCCCCCGACACCGGGCTTGAAGACTTTCGTCTTGTGCCCGTCAAACCTGTTGAGGCCAACCATCGTCCCGATCCAGATGAAACCGAACTCATCCTGATAGATGGCATTGGCTGTCTGGTGCGAAAGACCGTCTTCCGTGCCGAGGTGCTTGACCATTATGTCCCGTGGGATAGCCATAGCCGTGATACAGCCCGATATCAGGACCGGAATGGCAAACAGTATGCGGTGCGTTTTCATGTCATTGGATGTGTTGAGAAACCATGCAGCCGCCAAAGGTAGCAATTCCCGGACGAATTCCATCGTCAGATTCGCATGGTTTTCTTCTATCCTGCGAAGGCCTGCCTGCAACCCCGTTCAGGACCGATGGCATTTGAATGAGGGCGACCTTTTGAGCCGCCCTTGTGCTTCAACTTTATAACCAACCCTCATTCTGAGGAAAATTCTCCACTCCCATGAAGTCCAGTTCCGACTGAGGGATAGGCCATCTGTAATGCTTCGGCTCGAAATTGGCCCTCTGCTGTGCAAGACTCGTCTGGTCTTTGAGCATAGGATCCTCTTCAGGAGTATCGCCTCCATGAAGGACTACCCTCTCCAGCATACCGAGACGTTTGAGCAGTGACCATCTCACACCTTCGAAATGGCATTCCCTGGCATACTCATCCAGCAGGTCGTCTATGGTTACCGGACCGTCGAAATGGTCGTTGCCGGCCCTCTCCCATGTCTTGTTGAAATACTCTATGGCCTTGGCGCTTCCGCCTCCGTCCCTGTGATAATATGCCTCGGCAGCCATGAGATAGGTTTCAGCGAGTCTGTAAAGGACGATATCCTTGTAGCTGGTCCTGCGTTCGATGTTGTCGGCATTGGTCCAGCCGTCAAAATATTTGAGCGTCATGGGATGGACATTGCCTATATAGTCGGACCCTGTAGCAGGTATCACTTCATCCCCGAGATTCTTTCCCTCAGGAAGGGTTGCAGGGTCGTTGTAGTACCATTTGTGGCGGAACAGTTCAGTGTACCTCCTGTCCTTTTCCTGATCATACAGGCCAAGGAGATAGCTGTTTGGATAGCAGCGTCCCCAGCCGTAGCCTCCATATTCCGTAGAGAACGTGAGACCGGCCATCTTGTAATACTGCGTCGTAACCTGCAATGCCATCCTGTGACCGCTCACCTCTCCGTCGTCGCTCACGCTGTTGCCGCCTCCGAGATTCCCGGAGAACTGGTAGACATAGAGGTTCTCCTTGCAGTTGAGATCGGCTCCTGTGAAACATTCTATGGCGCTGTCCATCATTCCATATGAAGGGCATTCGAAGATATCCTCACACTGTTCTATGGCAGTGGTCCAGTCGTCTTCCCACATGGCCACCTGGGCTCTGATGTGCTTTGCGACCGCCTTGGTCCATCTTCCCGGCTGGTCGGTCCAGTCAAGAACCTCCATGGCATCGTCCAGGTCTGTCTTGACCACCTCGAATATGGCTTCCTTTCCCGACGGCTTGAACACCCTGTCGATATTGCCGATTGTAGTAGGCACTGTATTCAGATACAGCCGTTCAAACCTTTTGTACAATTCAAAATACGATCTTGCCCGGAAGACCTTCGCTTCACCCCAGGCTTTCTTTACGACAGGATCGTCCATATCCATCCGTTCCGCGTGGTAAATGACCTCGTTGGCCTTTCCTATGATCTGGTAATACCGCTCCCAGACCTTTCTGAAATTCCCATTCGAGGCATTCAGACCGCTCAGACGGGCAAGAGCGGCTCCGCTGCCGGATCTGTAAAGAAGGATATCCGTACCCGAATCCATCATCAGAGATGCAAACAGGTCGCCTTCCCCGTCCCTGATTATGCTCCTGTCCTGGTCGTACAGTGCAATCACCATCCTGTCCAGACCGTCAGGAGTCGTGACAAGCCAGCTGGAAGTGACTTCCGTCTTCGATTCCTCCTGAAGCATCTTCGTGCAGGAAGAAAGGATGCCGGCCGATAATAAAACTGCTGCTATCAAATATTTCTTCATGTCCATGACCTTTAGAATGTGAGATTAAGTCCGAAAACCCATTGTCTTGCTTCAGGATACGATCCCGGCGTAAGTTCAGGGCTGTATGACAGGAACTTTGTGAGAGTAAAGACGTTGGTTCCTGTCACATAGAACCTGAGTCTTTCTATTTTCGCCTTTCCGGTGAGAGAAGCAGGTATGGTATATCCCAATGTCAGTGTCCTGAGCCTGATATAGGAAGCATCCTGATAGGACAGTGAGGAATGATAGGAAATACCCTGGCTGTTTCTCGGGCGAGGATATTCGTTTGAAGGATTCTGAGGCGTCCAGTAGTTGACCTTGATTCCGTTCAGCTTGCCGGCAAGCGAGCCTCCGCTGTTGTAGTCATACAGGTACTTGTTCTGGATGACCCTGCCGTAGACTCCGTAGAAGTCGGCATAAAGGTCGAAGCCTTTCCATTTGAAAGTGGTGTTGAGAGACATGATGAACTTCGGATCCCGCGGGATGACCACACGGTCTTCTGCATCGATTTTTCCGTCGTTGTTCACATCCTTGACCTTTATTGCACCCGGATATACTTCGGAATCGGTGTCTATCGGAGCATCGGGGATTCCGTCTCCGTCTGAATCGAATGTAGGCTTCAGTTCATATTTGCCGTCCACAAGGTTGAAATCCTCGAACTGGTAGATTCCGTCGAACTGGTAGTCATAGTATACACTCAGAGGCTGGCCTATGAACCATTTGTTGTTTATGTCGTCCTGCTGGTTCCCGTCCTCGTCAGTCAGACCGTTTATCCTGAGTATCCTGTTCCTGTACAGGGAGAAGTTGGTCCCCACACTCCAGAGCAGTCCGGGTTTCCTGATGATGTCGCCGGCAAGGGAGATCTCTGTTCCCCACGTGCGGGTCTTGCCCATATTGTCGGTTATGGAATCATACCCCAGGGCACTGCTTATGCTTCTGTCTACAAGCAGATCCCTTGTCGTGGTAGTGTAATATTCGACACTTCCGGTGAGCCTGTTGTCGAAGAACCCGAAATCCACTCCGACATTCGTCTGTGATGTCGTCTCCCATCCTATGTAAGGGTTGGTCAGTTCGCTTCCAGGCAGGTAGCCTACGACATATTCGTTTCCGAATTCCATCTCATGCGCATCGGCAAGTCCGAGACTCTTGTATCTGCTCAGTCCGCTATGGGCCCCTACCTGTCCCCAGCTGGCGCGCAGCTTGAGGTTCGATACGGATTTTGCGGATTCCATCCATGGCTCTTCGGAGATAAGCCATCCGGCGGAGAAGGACGGGAATGTAGCCCATTTGTTGCTCGGGCCGAACTTGCTGTCACCGTCCCGGCGTACGGAAGCCGTGAAGAGATATCTGTCCTTGAAGCTGTACTGTACGCGGCCCATGAACGAAAGCATGGTCTCCTCTGCATAGCTTCTCGTGATTTCGGTCACTTCACCGTTCGGCAGCATGTTCCAGTCCATGTCCACCGGGACATTGTTGGCACCGTATGACATGGATCTGTTCAATGTGTAGTCATAGCTCTGCACGAGTGTCAGATTCAGCCTGTGGTTCATGTTCCTGACAGGGACTGTGTATGTTATGATGTTCTCCACGAGGTAGTTCTCGTGTTTTGTATCCTTGAGGGTACCGGAACCGGTGCTGCCTATATCCTCGGAAGATGTGTACTGCCCGTCTTCGTTGAAACTGTTGTAGTAGGATAGGTTCAGCCTGTAGTTGAATCCTTTGAAGAACTTGAAGTCGAAGAATGTGTTCAGCCTGTAGTAGTCGCGTCCGATGGTCCTCTGGAAATACTGGGAAGAATAGAGCGGATTCGGATCATTGGCGCTGTTGATGTACATGGCATAGCTGCCGTCTTCGTTGTATACGTTCGCTATAGGCGTCCTGGTGATGAATTCGGTGAAATTACCGTATTCACGGTCCTGGCCGCTCTTGGCATAAGAAGCATTGACACCTATCGACAGCCATTTGTAGACGTTGAAATCCACATTGAGACGGGCTGTCGCCCTCTGGTAGCCTGAACCTGTCCTGATCATACCTGCCTGGTCATAGTAACCGAGCCCGACGGCTACCCTGATCTTGTCTGTCCCTCCGCTGATGCTCAGGTCGTGTTTCTGCGTCCAGGCGGGCTTGAACATGAGAGATTCCCAGTCGGTGAACTGCTTTTTCTCATAAAGCTCCTCCATGATGGCGTCGTTGAGGACATATGAAGGGACGAGTGCCTCATAATCTTCCGGATTGTAGAACATATTGTCCCCCGCGTATGCTTCCCGGCGGAGATTGTAGAATTCTTCCCCGTCGTAGAAATCGAAGTTGCGCCACAGGGTGGAGATGCTGCCATAGCTGTTCAGATTCACTCTGACCTTATCCGACGAGCCCCTTTTCGTAGAAACGAGGATGACACCGTTCGCCGCCCTTGTACCGTAGATGGCCTGCGATGCCGCATCCTTCAGCACTTCTATGGAAGCGATGTCGGTGCTGTTTATCATTCCGAATTCATCCGCCGAGGCTGGCGAACCGTCTATCACATACAGAGGCTCGTTCCCTCCTGTCAGGGAGCGGCTGCCTCGGATCTTGATCTCGGCATTCGAACCCGGGCGTCCTGATGAAGAGGTGATCTCGACTCCGGCGATCCTTCCCCGTAGCATGTCTGCCGCATCTGAACCTGGAGTGTAGCTCATGTCCTCCATGTTTACCGAAGCGACCGCCCCGGTGATGTCTTTTCTTCTCTGCATACCGTATCCGACCACCACAAGAGCTTCAAGCTGCTGCGAATCTTCGGTCATGAAGACATCTATCCTGCTGCTTTTCCCCACAGTGATCTCCTGGTCGGAATATCCGATATACGAAAATACCAGGACCGTCCCTTCTCCGGCCGGAATGGAATATTCACCTTTCTCGTCGGTCACGGTTCCTGTCGTCGTCCCCTTGACAAGGACATTGACACCCGGCAATGCTCCGATTTCATCGGAAACGACTCCGGTAATGTTCGTCTGCGCAAACGCCGATGATATGGCGGCGAATGCCAGAGACACGATTAGTGAAAGTCTGATTAATCGGGTTCTCATAGATAATTATTAAAAAATGTGGTTGGTTGTTTTGTGTTTTCATGCACAAAATTATTCCAGCCACATTCCTGCGATGTAATAATTATCCAGAGAAATGTCAAAATCATCCAGAATCTGTCCGGATGCGTTGTTTTCAGTTTTTCAGATAATAAGTCACCGAAGATACCACACGGACTTTCTTTATATAAGGTGTGTTGCTGTCCCTGTCGCTGATGGTGAAAGTGCCCTGGCTGGCAGTCTTGATCTTGCCGACCTTGCTGCCGGAATCCTTCGCGAATTTGTCTGCAGCCTCACGGGCGTTCCTGGTGGCGTCTTCGATCATTTCCGGCTTTATGGCATTCAGGCCTTCGAACTTGAACTCCACCTGGTTTTCCCAGGTGTTCCCTGAACCGATAATACCTTTTTTCAGAAGTTCCGACTGGCGTGGCATCAGAGCAAGCACTGAATCGACCTTCTCTGTACAGACGGTAACTACATTCTTGCAGAAATAGCGGTACGTCCTGTCGTTGTTCCCGTATTCCTGCGCATACTTGTCGGAAATGGCGGGCATCGATACAGTGATTTCCGACTCCGGAATACCTCCTGAAACCAGAAAATCCTTAATGAGCGCGGTATTCCTGTCTATCTGCTCATAGACACCGTTGAGGTCGTTCCCGACCACGTTGAACGCAAGAGGCCATATGACCTTGTCCGCCTTGACTTCCCTTTCACTCAGACCCTTGACGATGACCGTCCTGTCGTAAGCCCTGAACTTCGAGACAGAGACTGGCAGCATCGCTCCGAGGAACACAAGTCCTGCCAGCAGACATAAAGCAAAAAAATTCCTGTTTTCCATGATATTTGTTTAATGATTATTCTATCTTGTCCAGATATGCCGCCAATGCAGTCCTGTATGCTATCTGCCGGTCCAGAAGGTCCGACTTGGCTCTGGCAGCATCGGTCTGCACCCTGAGGAGTTCCGATACAGGGACCATCCCGGCCGAATACTGGTCACGCATCTGCGCAAGCAAAGTCTCTGCCATATCCGTATTTTCCATGGATACCTGCAGCTGTTCCCATGATGCCGTAAGGTCCATCCAGAGTTTATGTGTCTGCAGGACTATCTGTCTCTGCAGATAAAGCCTGTCATTGTCCGCCTTCTGCAGTTCGGAATCGAGCCTCTGCACTTTGCGCGCCGTCTTGCCCCAGTCGGTGATAGGAATCTGGACGATTCCGAATACAAGACCGTTCATCGACCCTTTATCCAGAACATTGTTATAGCCGTACGATGCGCCTACGGCAATCTGCGGCAATGCCTCTCCTATGGCCATCTTCTTTTCCAGCCGTTTCGACTCCACCGAAAGATCCAGAAGCCTGGTCTCTTCACGGGATGCCGCCACTTCCTCGGCGTTCCTGTAGTATCTGTCCGGGGATTCAAGCGCCCCAAGGCTGTCTACAAGACGGATATCATCTATATAAGGTATGGAATCGCGGCTGAATGTGCTGTATGGATTGTATTGCACCCCTATGGAATTCAGGAAATCCATTTTCGCAAGCCTGAGACCGTTCTTCAGCCGGACCTTTCCTGACTTCACCTCGTTGAGTTTGAGTCTGACCTGCAGCAGATCAGTTTCCAGTGCCAGACCTGCATCTGCAGCGGAAAGGGCGTCACGGTACAGAGTATCCAGCATCACCTGCACTTCTTCAAGGCAGGCGAGCTTGTCTTCCAGCGCCACCACTCTCCAATACCCGCTTTCCACTTCCTCGGCCGTGGTCCGAAGCTGGATGTCCTCCTGCAGGGTTGCGGCTTCCACTCCGAGTCTTGCCATCCTGTTCCCTGTAATGATGCGTCCCCCGGCAAAAACAGGCTGCATGACAGAGACATTGGCGGTAATTCCTTTTTTCAGCGTGGAATATATCGGGGAAAATCCGTACTGCGAAGCAAGACCGGTCAGCATGTCGTTCAGGCTCTGCGAGAAATCCGAGTCGCCGATGATGTCGGTAATGCCGAGTTCCAGAAGCGGATCAAAGGCGTAGAAGGCTATGGCATTGACCGAGACCTTCGGGAAATATTCGGCTACAGCCTCCTGCTTCCTGTATTTTGCCGCTGACACGTCAAGGCCGGCATTCATTACGGCCGTATTGTCCGTAAGAGCCAGAGCCTGGCATTGTTCAAGTGTCAGTTCAAGTACCGGTTTCTGTCCGTCACCGGCAGTTCCGGCGGCAGCAGGACCGGCAAGGACCAGTACGGCTGCCAATATGTTTCCAATCCGTTTCATTTTCCAATCACTTGATTTCATTTTTCTCCACAGGCACCGCCCGCTCCGCTTTCCGGAATATCTGCCAGTATGAAACCGGCATCATGAACACTATCAGGAATATCGAGAGCATGGTACCGAAGCAGATGACTACACCCATAGGCATCCACAAGGCGTCCCCGCTTATGATCATGGGCAATACTCCGAGAGCCGTAGTGCAGGAAGTCAGGAAGATAGGCCTCATCCTGCGCTTCCCGGCCTCTTCAGCCGCTGTCTTCACGTCCAGGCCCTTTTCAAACCTGAGTTCTTCCGCATATTCGAACATTATGATTCCGTTCCGCACGATTATCCCCACCAGGCTTATCAGGCCGAGAACTGATGTCATGCCGAAATCGAGGCGGAAAAGCCACATTCCGAAAAACGCACCGAACAGACAGAGGGAACTCATGATCAGCGTCAGGAATGCGAGCGAGGCTTTCTTGAAATGCACAAGCATGAAGAAGAAGAGCACGGCTACGGCACAGATGAAACTCAGGAGAATTTCCGGTCCGACCTGCTTGTTCATGGAGGTCAGCCCTCCGTATGAAATCGTGACTCCGTCAGGCAGTCCGGGTTCTATCTCCTCCTTTATATATGATTTGATCTTCTTCATCGCCGCCGGCTGGCTGCACCCGAAACGCATGTCTGCCCCTATCGTCACGGACTCCTCGCCGGAAGTCCTTGCAAAAGTCTCCGGTGACCAGCCGGGCTCGATGTCTGCAACCTGGCGCAGAGGGACGGAGACTCCCGGCATGATGGTAGGGACTATCTGGTTCGCTATCACATCGTAATCCATGTCAGGACCTGCCGCCATGCTGTACAGGTTTACAGGTATCTGCTTGTCCTTTTCCCATAATGAAGCTATTGTCTGCCCGTTGAAGGCTCCGGACAGGGAAAGCGACAGCATGGCCTTATTTACGCCTAACCGTGCCGCCTCGTCAGGATCCAGGGTTATATCCACGGAAGACACGTAATCGTCGCAATCGCTATGTATCCATTTGAGCATGTCATTGAGGGAATACATGTAAGTCTTTATCTTTTCCGCCACAGGCACAAGCGTCTCCTGGTCAGGGCCTTTCACCACCACGGCCACTGGAGATGTGACCGCCTGGTAATCCATCTGCTTGAATCTGACAAGAGCCCGCGGGAAATAATGCTCGTATTCCACCTCATATTCCTTCAGGATGGCTTCAGTGGCAAGGTTCGAAGTGGTGTTCACTATGAACTGGGCATAATTCTGGCCCGGGAGCTGCGGAGCGTAAGTGGCATGAAAGCGCGGTGACGATGTCCCGACGAACGCAGTTACGGAGCGCACCCTCTTGTCCGCAAGCAATATCTTCTGCAGGGAATCGCTCACCTCCTGCGTCTGGGCAAGCCCGGCATTCCCGTCCAGATATATCTCGACGGCAAAGCAGTTCCTTGCAGCCTTTGGCATCATCTGTACATTCAGCTGGGTGAACATCAGTATCCCGAGTCCTACCGCCACGGCACCTGTCAGCAATGTCAGCTTCGGATGCCTGAAGCAGACAGCCTGCATCCAGTCATATCCGTTCTGCATGGCAGCGAAGAACTTCGACTGCAGTCTTGCAAACCACCACGTACTTGTGGACTGCGCTGTCCTGATGTATCTCACCTCAAGGGAAGGCACGACGAGCATGGCATAGATCAGGGAAATACTGAGTGCTATGGCCACCACCCACGGGAATGTCGTGACGAAATCCCCGAGGTAGCCGGTGATTATCCCCTTGATAGGGAAAAACATGGCACAAATGGCGAAAGTAGCCATGAACATAGGCATGAAAAGCTCCTTGGCACTTGCTGCGGCAGCATCCACCTGCGACATCCCCTTCGCCAGATTCCCCATATACCCGTCCATGGTTATGATCGAATCGTCCACAATCATCCCGAGCACCACTATCAATGCGGCAAGCGACACCGTATTGAGATCGATGCCCGTGATGAACATCACCGCAAGGGCAAGAGCCGTACATACAGGCACACCGGAGCCGGCTATCAGGGCAGACTTTATCGGGAACAGCATCAGCATCACGAGTATCACCACAAGCATGGATATCACGAGATCCCTGAGAAAGGACACCACGGATGAAGCCACCACGCGAGGCTGGTCGGTTATCTTGCTTATGTTGACAGTATCCGGAAGCGTCTTGTCGAATCCCTCCAGTATCTTTTCGACTTTTGCCCCGAATGCGACTATATCGTTGTCCGGACGCATCTCGATCGAGATTATTATGGCAGAGTGGCCGTTATAGTCTATCCTGGACACCGGTTCCTTGAACTGTCTGGTTATTTCCGCCACATCGCCGAGCCTTACCACATTTCCCGCCGGATCCGAATAAATGATCTTCTCGGCTATCTCCTGCTCGGAAGTCAGGGGACTGGTGATCCGAAGCGGGGAATTGACATAATCCGTCTTGAACGTGCCGCTCGGAACCTGCAGTGCAGCGGTCTGATAGTCAAACATGAGCGAAGCCGGACTTATTCCGTATGAAGACAACTTCTCCATGTCCACTTTCACGGCAATCTCCTCGGACTGCGCCCCGATTATCGAGACATCGGCCATTTCCGGAATCTCCCTGAGCCTGGCACTCAGGTCCTCCGCATAGCCGAGGAGTTCAGAATAGCCCTTGTCGGACGATTCCAGGGCAATAAGCATGGAAGACACCGAACTGAAATCGTCAAGTACCGTGACCGCCAGCACACCTGCCGGCAATGTCATCTTGGCGGATTCGAGTCCGAGCTTGATCTTCGACCATGCCTCATCCTTCTTTTTCGCAGGGACTGTCAGATCCACGAAAATATAGCATATCCCGTCTCTGGAATACGAGTATGTGTTCTCCCTGCTGACTTCCGAAAACGAGAACAACGCCTCTTCAAGAGGTCTTGTCAGCTGATCCTCGACTTCCGCTGCGGAGGCGCCTGGATAAATGCCGGCGACAAGCCCCTGCTTGATCTCAAACGACGGGAACTCATCCTTGTTTATGAATGACAATCCTATGACACCGATCACTACAAAAGCAGACACGACAATGTATATCAGCTTCTTGTGTGCGATGAAACTCCTTATGATATTCCCTGAATCCCTTTTCATCACTCTGAAATCATGACTTTCATGCCGGTGCACACTTTCTGCACGCCTTCGGTTATCACTTTGTCGCCTGCAGAAAGCCCTTCGGCTATTATCACACCTTTACCTGAAAAACCTCCCGGAACTACATGTTTCTTTGAAACAATGCCTTCATCGGAAACTGTCCATACATAGCGTCCGTCCACGTCTGTCCTGATCACTGACGCGGGAATCACGATCCCGGGCCCGTTTCCAGTGTCGATACGGACTTTCACCACCATGCCCGGCATCAGTCCCGGTATTTTCCTGACAGGGACTGCCGTACATTCATATGTATGGGAAAGAGGCGAAGCAAAGACCCCTTTCGACGTGATCACCGCCGGCATGTCCTCGACATCGAGGGCAGGGACAGAGACTCTCGCAGTGTCGCCTTTCCCGATATCTGCAAGTTCGCTCTCCGGAACAGGGAAATCTATCTCCACTGAAGATATGTCGAGCAGGCTCAGGATACCTTCCAGAGGATTCAGTTCCATTCCCTCCGATACCAGCACCTCCTGCACGACTCCCGAGAACGGGGCCTTTATGCGGCAGTCTTCAAGAGCGGCATCCGCAGCCTTCGCCGCAGCTTCCGCCTGCGCCAGCTTCGTCTCCACTTCCACCATCTTGACATCGGCCATGCTTCCGCTCTGATGCACCTTCCTGGCCCTGTCGTATCCGTCCCTTGCCTGTTCCAGCGATGAATGCGACATCGTCCACGTCGAAAGGACATTCTGCGACTCCACTTCTGCGAGGACATCCCCCGCCTTCACATATTCCCCTTTGCGCACATCCAGTTTCACGACACGTCCGGGATAACGGCATGACAAAACGGCAGATTTTTCCGCCGCCGCTGTCCCTACATAACTTCTGACGCCCGTACTTTCCGACTCCCCTGCCGTCATTACCTTGACAGGGATATCGTATGTGGTGTTCTTGTCGAATATCGACTTCCCGCCTTTGCAGGACACTGACATTACTGCCATGACAAGTATTCCGGCCGCAATGCCGGCATGACATCTATCCATATGTTTCCGATTTAATTTGTCAAAATCATGTCAAGGCTGCAAATTTCTTTCCTTATCCGGCCCCTGACAGAATAAATGATGACCAACAGGAAGAAAATGTTACATCCCGTCACGGATTTTTTCCAGAAATGCAGAAATATCGGGCAGATTCATGAATTTGGAATTATTTTACCGGATTTTGAGACGCTATTACCATTTTGAACGGAAATGAATGCCTATCTTTACGGGGAATTAAGAATCTGTACAGATTCCAAGAGCAATACCACAAAATATCAATTTAAAAAAACATGAAAAGAATCATCTTGGCAGCCATTGCCTGCCTTCTCGCCATGAATGCGGATGCACAGTGGCAGTCCTTGTTCAACGGCAAGAACCTTAAAGGCTGGAAGACAGCAGGAGGAACAGCGGAGTACAAAGTTATAGACGGAGCCATCACCGGAGCCAGTACGGAAGTCAAAGGAGGGAACACTTTCCTCTATGTAGACCGTGAATACGGGGATTTCATACTCGAATTCCTGTTCAAGATAGATGAGGGCTCCAATTCAGGTGTCCAGCTGCGGAGCCATATCTCCGGTGACAGGATGTACGGATACCAGTACGAAATCGACCCTTCTTCAAGAGCCTGGACCGGAGGGATATATGACGAAGCCCGGCTCGGATGGCTGTATCCCCTGACCGTGAACCCTGAAGCCAGGGCGGCATTCCGCCACGGCGACTGGAACAAGGCCAGAGTCGAAGCTGTCGGGAACCGTATCAGGACATGGATAAACGGTGTGCCTGCTGCAGATGTTCTCGACGAACAGGATGCCTCCGGATATATCGCGCTGCAGGTCCATGCAGTATATGATGAAAAATCAGTGGGAAAGACAGTAAGCTGGAAGGATATACGCATCATGACGGAAGGTCTCGAATATGAAGTGTCCCCCGAGAACGGCATAGCACAGAAGAACTGTATCCCGAACACAATCTCTGAAAGGGAGGCTGCCGAAGGATGGAAGCTGCTGTGGGACGGCAAGACCACAGCCGGATGGCACAGCCATAAATCCCCGGAATTCCCTTCAAAAGGCTGGCATATCGAGAACGGAATGCTTGTCGTGGAGAAAGCTGACGGAGCGGAATCCGGGAACGGCGGCGACATCATCACTGACAGGAAATACGGCAATTTCGAACTTACCGTGGATTTCAAGATAACGGAAGGGGCAAACAGCGGTATCAAATACTTCGTGAACCCGGATGTGAACAATGCCATGTCAGGCTCTTCAATCGGGTGCGAGTTCCAGATCCTCGACGATGCCAGACACCCTGACGCCAAGCTCGGAGTCAACGGCAACCGCCGTCTGGGCTCCCTGTACGACCTTATCCCTGCCCCTGAGGACAAACCTTTCCGCAAAGGCTTCTTCAATACGGCAAAAATCATTGTCCGCGGCAACCATGTGGAACACTGGCTCAATGATGTCAAGCTCCTGGAATATGAAAGGAACAGCCGGATGTGGGACGCCCTCGTGGATTACAGCAAATACAGGAACTGGATCAATTTCGGCAATTTCCCTACAGGGCATATCCTTATCCAGGACCATGGGGATATGGTATACTACAAGAATATAAAGATCAAGGAACTCGATTGACCGTTAAACCTATAGAAATATGTCAGGACACAGGATTTCACGCAGGGACTTCCTGCAGAAGGCTGCCATAATCGGCGGTGCGGCCATGTTGCCCTCCATGGCAATGGGATTCGACCGGAAGGCTCAGCCGGCACCGAGGAAAGTGGGTGCAAATGATAAAGTGAATATTGCCCTTATAGGCATAGGAAACAGAGGAAACGAAGTCGCAAAGAAATTCAAGGCGACCGGATTATGCAATGTCGTCGCCCTCTGCGATGTAGACATGGGGGCAAAGCAGACCAGAGAAGTGGAGGCGATGTTCCCGGGGGTGCCGAAATACAAGGATTTCCGCAAGCTTTTTGAAGAAATGGGTCCGCGGATAGATGCAGTGGCGGTAGCGACACCCGACCACAGCCATTTCCCTATCTGCATGGCGGCCATGCGTGAAGGCATACACGTGTATGTCGAAAAGCCGCTTGCCCGCACCTTCTTCGAGTGCGAAATGCTGATGCAGGCGGAAAAGAAATACGGAGTAGTGACACAGATGGGCAACCAGGGGCACTCCGAGGCGAATTATTTCCAGTTCAAGGCCTGGAAGGAAGCCGGCATCATCAAGGATGTGACAGCCGTGACCGCCCATATGAACAACCCTCGCCGCTGGCACGGATGGAATCCGGCAATGACAGCATATCCTGCCGCCGAGACTGTCCCGCCTACCATGGACTGGGATACATGGCTCTGTGCTGCCCATGAACACTCATACAACCATGATTTCCATAACGGGCAATGGCGCTGCTGGTATGAATTCGGGATGGGCGTACTCGGGGACTGGGGCGCGCATATCATCGACACGATACATGAATTCCTCGAACTGGGACTTCCGGTAGAGGTGAATCCGCTTTACCTCAAAGACCACAATCCGTTCTTCTACCCGATGTCATCCACCATACTGTTCAGATTCCCGGAGCGGAACGGGATGCCGGCGCTGGACATAACGTGGTATGACGGGCTGGACAACATACCTGCTGTCCCTGAGGGATACGGGGTGTCGGAACTGGATCCTGATATTCCTTCGGTTGCCGGACAGAAGATACAGCCGGCAAAGCTCAACCCTGGCAAGGAGATATATTCCGGAAACCTGACCTTCAAGGGTGGCTCCCACGGAAGCACGCTCTCCATAATCCCGGAGGAAAAGGCGATGGAGATGAAGGACAAGCTGCCTGAGGTACCGAAGTCGCCATCCGATCATTTCGCCAATTTCCTGCTTTCAGTGATGGGCAGGGAGAAACCGCGTTCACCGTTCTCCATATCCGGGCCGTTGAGCCAGGTGTTCTGTCTCGGTGTCATCAGCCAATGGACAGGACAGAAGATCATTTTCGACAGGGAGACGAAGCAGATAACTAACAACCCTCTGGCAAACCAGCTTCTCTGGGGGACCATGCCTCGTGAAGGGTGGGAGGATTTCTACAGGATATAGGAGACTTTCCAGGTGAAAGATACTGTCATTACAGCGAAGGTGAAGCGCAGGGAGATATTGCTGGCCGCAGGATGTCTCCTTGCCGCTTTCCTTGTCAACGCATTCGCCATAATCAGATACGGCACACCGTGGACAGAGCTGTTCTCACAGCTCGGCTATGTGGTGATATTGGCCGTGATAATTTATGCCGTACTATGGGCAGTGCGGTTGTGCGTATTGGCCGCCATGGCCATCTACGGCAAGTGGTTCAAGAGAAACCGTTGACAGACAATGGAATTTGTCTACAGTACGGAAAATCCAGAGGCGGAAGTGGCTTTTGCCTCCTTTCCGGCGATGCATTCCGTTTTCGAGATGGTCATTACCGGAATATCCGAAGAACGGGCGAAGGCTGTCACCCGAACGGTCTGTTCCATGGTTTCGGAAATAGAAAAGAAACTGGACAGGCACAATCCGGACAGTTTTTTCGCCAGACTTGATTCCTCGTCAGGAGACGGATCCGCCATTGTGGATGAGGAGGTGTTTTCCGTTCTCCAGTTCTGTGAGGTGTTCAGGGAAAACACGTCCGGTTATTTCGACATTGCAGCCTTGTCCCGGAATGCAGTACGGCCGGCTTACTCCCTGTGCCCGTCCGACAGGAGCGTGACTCTTTCGGGGAAAGGGATTTTCCTCGACGCCGGGGGATTCGGAAAAGGATATGCATTGGACAGAGTCAGGCATATGCTCATCAGCGAGGGCATAACCGATGCCTTGCTGAATTTCGGGGACAGTTCCGTACTGGCGCTCGGAAGGCATCCTTTCGGGGACTGCTGGCAGGTGGAGCCGAAAACCGGAGGACACATATTCCGGCTCAGGGATTCCGCTCTTTCCCTGTCCGGGCCGAAACCGGACGGCAGCGCACACATAGTCAACCCGGCAGACGGCTCGCTGGTGCAGTCACAGGAGCTCGCGGCAGTGGAGGGTCGTTCAGCGTTTGTCTGCGAGGTGCTTTCCACGGCTCTTTATGCTGCTCCCGGGAATATGCGGGCAGCCATATTGGCCTCATTTGAAGGATATTCACATACGGCAATAAAACAGGATTTGAAAAAATGGATAGAAGAGAATTTGTAAAGCGTTTCGGGACTATTGGTGCTGCAGGGCTGCTGATGGCTTCGGTGCCCTGGCTGAAAGGGTGCTCTCCTGCCGGACAGAAGGAAATGTCGGGCGGCAAGGTGCGGTTCGGAATCATCGGCCCCGGGTCAAGGGGATGTTACCACATAGACAATCTTCTGAAGATTCCCCAGGCGGAGATAGTGGCCCTGTGCGATAACTACAAGGTGAATCTGGACAAGGCATCTGCGAAAGTCCCTTCTGCACGGAGATATGATGATTACAGGCAGCTTCTTGAAGACAAGGATGTGGATGCCGTCATAATAGCCACTCCGCTGAACCTGCATTACAGGATGGCTGTCGATGCATTTGCAGCCGGCAAGCATGTACTGTGCGAAAAGGCCATGGCGTACACGATGGAGGAATGTCTTGACATGTACCGCAAAGGCAAGAGTTCCGGAAAGGTTTTCTTCATAGGCCAGCAGAGGCTCTTCGATCCGAAGTACCTGCTTATAATGGAATCCATAAAGAAGGGGGAATTCGGACCTGTCGTGAATGTCCGCAACTACTGGTTCAGGAACAACGACTGGAGACGCACCGTACCGTCTCCCGATCTCGAAAGGCATATAAACTGGCGTCTTTACAGGGAATATTCCCGCGGGCTCATGACCGAACTGGCCTGCCACCAGCTCCAGAACGGGACATGGGCTCTCGGAATGCTTCCTGACAAAGTGATGGGGACAGGCAATATCATCTACTGGAAGGACGGGCGGGAGGTCTTCGACAGTGTCTGCACCATATACACTTTCCCGAACGGAGTGAACATGACTTTCGAATCCGTCATCTCCAACAAGCATTTCGGCATGGGAGAACAGATTCTGTGCAAGGATGCGACCATCGATCTGGCGGCAGGACGTCTGTATGCCGAGAATCCCAAGCCGAGAAGCGGAATACGGCAGCTTGTCGGGGATATCGAACAGGGGATATTCAGCAGTTCCGCGTTTGCCGGCACCAGCTGGAGTGCAGAGAATGCATCAGCGGATCCAGGCATAGCCATTATGCCGGAGGCAGTGGGAAGCGACGGTTCCCTGGAGATGCTTCAGTCCTTCTGCCACAGTATTCTGACAGGGACACAGCCGCCGCATGTCCTAGAAGAGGCTTATTACGGCTCGGTGCTTTGCCTGCTCGGCGATGAAGCCCTGCTCCAGCAGAAGATCCTGGAATTCCCTGAGGAGTTCAGGCTGTAGGTGGCGGTCCGATGGCGCTTTTTCATTGATTCCGGCAGTGGTCGATGGTGTTTTGCTACGACCACTGCCGTCAATCGACATAGCGCACGCAGTAGATGTCATGGTAGTAGCCAAGCGTCTCTCTGACAAAATCTTTCGCTTTCATGTCGTCAGACCGGAGCTTCGCCAGAAGACTGTTCAGTTTGCCGGCCGCAACGAGGGCGAACTCCTTGTTCTTCATCCTCAGATGCTCATAATCATCGTCGATGGCCAGATCCCAGGCTTTGTGGCAAAGCAGGAATGCCGTGAAGGCAAAATCATTTGACCTGCACAGGTCGGCCATCCTGAGATAGCGCTTGATCTTTTCCCGGACATCCCGCGTCTTGAGCGCATCCTTCTCACAGTCTGCCACCATTTCCACCAGCAGATTTCCGTCGACTGTCACTGACCCGTCATCGGGGCAATGTGCTAATTTTGTTTCAGTAACCATAATACCAATAATTTAAAGAACATTAATGATATCCGGCCCGATAAGAATAATGACTGGGATCTGCTTTCTGCAACGAAAACAGCAATCCCGTATTACCGTTTTACCGGTATCCGGAATTGCTGTCTTATTTCGGTTCTGGTGCAAATATAGAATCTTTTTCATGATTTCTTTGTTTTTTTTGGAGAAATCAGCATATGTAAAATAGAACTCCCATATACAATACACCCTCCTGCATTACTGCAAGAGGGTGTATCGTTAAACTATTTCTTGAATAAGTCGGAGTGTGTACCTGTTCTGGCAAGTTCGAGTATCTGCAATTCGTTGTTATCTGTCTTTTTGTATATCAACAGCCAATCCGGTTTGATATGACATTCCCGATAACCGACATAATTTCCTCGCAAAGCATGGTCTTTCTTCTCTTTGGGTAGTGGAATGTCGTTTGCCAGTTTATAGATAACATCATTGAGTTCTTCAATGGGAAGATTTCTGCGTTTCGCCAGTTCCCAGTCTTTTCTGTACTTGCTGG
>CALVDT010000075.1 GCA_944326385.1 uncultured Bacteroidales bacterium
AGGCCCTGTCCGATGCAGGTTACACGGCTTCCGATATCGACGAAGTCCTGCTCGTGGGAGGATCTACCCGTATCCCTGCCATCCAGGCCATCGTAGAGAAGTTCTTCGGCAAAGCTCCTAACAAGAGTGTGAATCCGGATGAAGTCGTAGCCATCGGTGCGGCAATCCAGGGTGGTGTGCTGGCCGGCGATGTCAAGGACGTGCTTCTGCTTGATGTCACTCCGCTTTCCCTCGGTATCGAGACTTTGGGCGGTGTCATGACCAAACTCATTGAGTCCAACACGACCATTCCTACCAGGAAGTCCCAGGTATTCTCGACGGCTGCGGACAACCAGCCTTCAGTGGAAATCCACGTGCTCCAGGGAGAAAGGCCTATGGCAAAGGACAACAAGGAAATCGGCAAATTCCATCTGGACGGCATAGCTCCGGCTCCGAGAGGTGTTCCGCAGATCGAAGTGACTTTCGACATAGACGCCAACGGTATCCTGAACGTTTCCGCAAAGGACAAGGCTACCGGCAAGGAGCAGAACATCAGGATAGAGGCTTCTTCAGGACTGAGTGAAGACGAAATAAAGAGGATGCGTGACGAGGCCAAGGCCAATGAGGCTGCGGACAACGCCGAGCGTGAAAGGGTCGACAAGATAAATAATGCCGATGCAATGTGCTTCCAGACTGAAAAGAATCTGAAAGAGTACGGCGACAAGATACCGGCCGACAAGAAAGGCGCTATCGAATCTGCATTGAACGGTCTGAAAGAGGCTGTCAAGAATCAGAATGTCGCTGACATCGACAAATACAACAGCGAACTCGAGGCTGCATGGCATGCCGCGTCAGAGGATATGGCGAAAGCTGCCGGTGCACAGCAGGGCGGACCGCAGGGGCCGTTCCAGGGCGGGCCTCAGGGGCCGCAGAGCGGACCGGACAATCAGGGACCGGACGAGCAATAAAAAAAGGGACCGCAATGGTCCCTTTTTTTATTGCTCGCTTCGCTTTCTCACCCCCCCTGTACCCCCTGTTAGGGGGATCTCGTGCCTCCGGCACGGTCCCTGAGGGACTTTTTCAAGGGATCACACTGTCCCGACAGGACTTATTTCAACACAAAATCCGAAACGCTTTTCAGCCCGGTCATGCCATAATACGACTCCACAATGTCGCCGTTCAGGCAGACTAATCTGCCGAGCATCTCCGGATGTTCCGCCAGATTCAAGGCATCGCGG
This sequence comes from uncultured Bacteroidales bacterium, assembly GCA_944326385.1. Classification (GTDB taxonomy): domain Bacteria; phylum Bacteroidota; class Bacteroidia; order Bacteroidales; family UBA932; genus Cryptobacteroides. Next base: position 1,218 of record CALVDT010000075.1, read on the forward strand.
ACATCCCCTGCGGAAAGCTGTACAGCTATGCAGTTATCGCGCGATACAGCCGTGGATCTCGGCCCGATAAGCAGATTCGAAGCAGACTTGAACGGAGGTCCGAATGAAGCATTGGCCGATGTCAGGTCTCCGCCCACTATGAATCCGGATACCCAGACATCCTCTCTGCCGACACTGGCAAGAGCCTGGCTGACAGTCAGCGCATTCTCATATGAGACCCCTTTCGACCCCTCGTCCCCCAGAAGATAAGTCTCGTTTGTCCAGACTCTCGATGTATCGAGATCTATGGTTATCCCTTTGGAAGCCGCATCCTGTCTTGATGCCACGGAAACCCGCAATGTCAATATCTCCTGCGAGACAAGCGTCCTTGTGAGCAGCACTGTCTCCCGGCCTCCGTCATAAAGCACAAGGGATACCGAACCTGGATTGAAATAGACTATCCTTTTTTCTGTATATGAATACATCAGCCTGCTGTCGCCTGTCTTGACGAAAAGGACACCGTCAGGATATTCAGTCAGGAAATCCGGGGAAATATCCAACCTCAAACCGGAATTGATCTGACGGCAGCCGAGCTCCACAGTCATTACACCTGCCGGAGGTACGACGACACACTGCTCGTCCCCATATTGCGGTGATGAAAACTGCAGCCCGGAAAAATCCCCCGACCGGACAAAGATCCCGTAGCTTCCGGGAGCCACATCCATCGACTCAGGCAGATCGCAATAGATTCCGTCAAAGACCACCGTCCCGGCCTCATCTGTCACAGTGATAAGGAAATCATTCGTGTCCGGCAACTCCTGAGACACCTTTGAAAGCTCTCTCGGATTACCGTCGAAACGGAACAGCAGAGTGCCGTTTGCCTCTGCATCTTTCTTTGCCTTGTCGCAGGACGCGCTGCACAGCAAGGCTCCAAGCAGCAATACCGCTGCGGAAATGTGTTCAATCTTCTTCATTTTACCTCCTTGATTCAATACGCCGCAACATCGCAGCGGAGGCAAAAGTACACAGCCGCATGGAAACAGACCTGCAGAAAAAGAAAATCAATATGACGGAAAAAGAAAAAACATATGGAAAAAGAAAAACAACATGGATGCAGCCTCCGCTATCTACAGGAAAAACACCGGAGAAGGATAAGTGCGCGGAAGACAGCGCAGATGGATTGTACCGGCCGGGACTCCTGCTTCAGACAAGGCCTCGGCCGAAGAAGCGTATGCCTTGTCCGGGGTATTGTTGTTCTCGCTCAGATGACAAAGGAAAATATTTCTGAGTCCGGGATGTACGATCCGCTTCAGAGCTGAAGCACACTCATCATTGCTCAGATGCCCGCACCCCTGGACTATTCTCATCTTCAGTTCATAAGGGTAAGAACCGGACATGAGCATATCCATGTCATAATTGGACTCTATCACAAGTGTATCCGCCGAGGAAGCATACCCGACAGCTTCATCGGTCATACGTCCGACATCGGTCATGATCACAAAGCGGTGCCCTTCGATGTCTATTACATAACCGACTGTCTGTGTAGCGTCATGCGGGACTTCAAAACTCCGTACGGCTATTCCGGACAGATCTGCAGACTCTCCGTCAGGGATGATATTCGCATATGCTCCGATGACGGAAGACGTGAACGGATGTCGTGAAAGGGCGCTGCATATCACCTTGGTGGAAAATACCGGTTTATTGAGCTTCTTGCAGAATGATCCGAGGAATCTGATATGGTCGAGATGGTCATGAGTCACGAGGACTCCGGCCACAGTGTCCATATCGATTCCGTTTGCGCTGAAAACCCTTTTTACCCGACGCAGACTCACACCGGCATCTATGATGACTCCCCGCTCTTCTGTACCAAGATAATAGCAGTTTCCGCAACTGCCGCTCGACAAGCTAAAGAACCTCAACATCACAGCTGATCCTCACAATATTTCTTGATTACACTATATGAACCGGAAACCCCGAGTTCACCTGCCCTCGACAGATCTATGCAACCCTTTTCCTTGTCCTTGAGATAAATGAGGACCAGTCCTCTGTTGAAATAGGCATCCCCCATATAAGGATACAGTTCAATGGCTCTTGTATAGTTCTCGATGGAATTGATGTGCTCGGATGACAGACAGTACAGGTTTCCGAGATTGAAATAGAAATACGGTATGTCAGGCACGATGGATGTGGCCGTCTTCATGTCGTTTATAGCCTCTGAATAATCGTACTGATGCGTTATCTGGTCCCTGACTCTGGCTCTCGTATTGCCGGAGTCATCCATGGTCAGAACCTGTACATTGCTTTCTATGGACGATATGAATTCTATCATCTGAGCCCTCAGCACAGCCCTGTTCATGTAATAGAATGCACGGTAATATCTGTCCAGACCTGTGGAATCAGCCGATGAGACAGCCTTGTCATAATAATTCAAGGCCGAATTGTACTGCCGGGTGTCCGTCTCGTACAGTGCCCGGCAGAAACTGTTCACCGCACCCTCGTAAGCAGAACCGTAAAGCGTCTGCTCGGCTACGGACAGGACGGAATCACTTGTCTCGAGAGTGTCGGAGCTTGTCAGCACCATACCCACGGGAGCCTCCGAAATGAAACGGGACACGAGAGGATTCTCATACCGGTGTTCCAGCGCATACTGGACATCCTGTTTCTTTTCCGACAGGCGGAATCTGTACAATGGCCTGAGACGCACATCTATGTCCCTGTGCTGCAGAAGCTCGTCGTTGAAATCCTTCTGGGCGAACTCGGCATCCAGGGCAAGGAGTGAATTGTATTTCCTCGTGGTGTCTGCCATGGAGATCTCCCCGGCCACGTTCTTGCGTCTGTACTCCTGCACTTTCTGCCGGGCGGTATCGTAATCCTGTTTGGAAGAGGCATACTCTCCAAGCAGATTCTTCACGTATGCCCGGTTCATGTATGCTTTTGCGAAATCGGGATACAGGTCGATAGCCTTGTCATAATCCTCGAGCGCATCCCTGTATCGCCCCAGTTCGATGAATATGGAAGCCCTGTTGAAATACGCAAGCACATTCTCAGGGTTTATGTTCAACACCCTGTCCATATCGGCAAGGGCTGCTTCGTATTCACCGACCTGGGCATTGATGAGCCCCCTGTTATACAGGGTCAGGGCATTGCCGGGCTCATCTCTGAGCACACGGTTAAGATCCGACATTGCAGCTATGTAATCCTGAGTCTCGTAATACATTATCGCCCTGTTGAAATATGCGAAGGTATTCGATGTATCCAGCTCTATCGCACGGTCAAGATCAGCTATGGCCTTGCCGTACTCCTGCCTTGAAGCATAGAGCCTGCCTCTCCTGACATAGCCCTCGGGGTCGAACCTGTCCAGCTTTATGGCCTTGTTGTAATCCGCCAGAGCCTTTGTCGTATCTTTCAGGAAAAGCCAGCTTGCCCCCCTGTTCAGATATGCTGAAGGATCTTTCGGCTCTTTCCTGATATAGCGGTCGAAATCGGAGACGGCCTTGTCGAACTGCTGGGAAAGGAAATATGTCACCCCGCGGCTGAAATACAGGCCGACAAATCCCGGTCTGAGCTGTATCGCCCTCTCGAAATCCCGGAGAGCATCCTCGTATTTCCCTGAACGGCTGGATGTTATGGCCCTGTAATGATATCCGGACGTAAAGACAGGATTCAGGCGCACGGATGTGTCGAAATCGCCATGCGCTCCCCTTATGTCACCGAGATTGTATTTTGCTATACCTCTGAAGAAATATGTCAGATAATTCGTGGAATCGATGGATGCAAGTATGTTGAATTTCTCTATCGCAGTGGAGTACTTGCCGTCTACTATAGCCTGTCTTCCCCTGAAAAAGAATACATTGGTATCATATTGAGCCGATGCTTCCGCCATAAACAGGAATAATGACAGAATCACAGCAGCTGATATTTTCAAGACCGACGCCAATTGAATTTTCCGTATAAGACTAAAATTTTATAATTTTGCCCGTCCTCCCGCGACAGCACATGGCCGGTCATGGGAAGATTGACGACAAAGATAAGAATTTATCGTGCCCCCGGACAAAAAAATGGACAAAAAAAAGTCATTACTCATAATCATATCATTTCTGGTGCTGTCTTTCATGGACACGGCACCGCTTCATGCGCAAAGTTTATGGGCTGCGGCAGATACTGCAGCACACAATCTCGTCTGGGAGGAAAAACTCTACCGGCGCGTCAGCTTCCTTTCGGACTCGCTGTGTGCCGGACGTGCGACAGGTACAGTCGGTAACAATGAAGCCGCGTTCTGGATTACCGGACGGTTCGCAGACACGGGTCTCATGCCTTTCGGTAATTCGTACGCAAAGCATGTCTTCGCAGGGCAAGGACTTGTCGGGCACAACATCATAGGCCTTTTCCACGGTTCAAGGAAAAGACCGTCGGACTCCTATATAATAGTGGGTACGCATTATGACCATCTCGGTACGCTTGACGGAAAGATGTATCCGGGAGCGGACAGCAATGCTTCCGGCGTAGCCGCCCTGCTCAGCATAGTGGACATGTTCACCACCATGAAAATGATAGGCAAGGTCTACAAGGCCAACATCATATTCGCGGCATTCGATGCAAAGGAGATGAACATGGCCGGTTCGCAGGCTTTCTGGCGGATGATAGAAAACGGCGAGCTTTCGGATCCGCTTACAGGAAAGACCATCGCACCTGAAAATATCAGTGCAATGATAAATATCGACCAGATAGGAGCCTCGCTCGCACCCCTGAGATCTGGAAGACAGGACTATCTCATAGCCCTGGGCATGGATACCCTGCCGGAAGAGAAGCAAAAACTGCTGTCTCAATGCAACAGATTCTACGGTACGCATCTCGAACTGTCGGAGACATATTACGGCAGCGAAAAGTTCACCCGGCTGTTCTACGGCCTGTCAGACCAGAAAGTGTTTGCAGAGCATGGGATACCGGCAGTGTTCCTTACATCAGGGATCACGATGAACACTTTCAAGACATACGACCTGCCGGAGACCCTGGATTATCCCGTGCTGCGCAAACGCATAATCCTCATGTTCCAGTGGATTTCCAAACTTACAGACTGAGCAGTCTGTCATAGATGCCGGCATAAAACCTTGCGGACTCTTCGAATGACATCCCTGGCTGAAGGATGGACACCTCCACAGTCTTGCCCCTTACATCAGCATGATCCATCAGTTCCCTTTTCGCATATTCCGAGACAGCCACAAGCACGTCCGCCCTGTCGATATGCTTCTGCAGGGCAGCCAGATATGCCGGCTGGGCATTGACCGGCTTGTCATAAAGGAACTCAAGACCGGGCACTGTGAGCACATATGCTGCCCCATGAGGCGGAAAACAGGCATCACGATGGAATACGGAATGCCATACTTTCACATCCCCTCTGATACGCATCCTGAAACGGGAGAGCAGTCCGGCAGCCATATAAGATGCATCATTCCCTGCAAAGCCCATATATCCGGACGGCACATACAGACATAACCTGTCCTGCAGCCCGACCGGGTGCCTTGCAAGAGCCGATGCCAGACCTCTGCATAATCCGGACATGCCGGCATCAGGGCAATTCAAATGCTCACAATCAAATACGATCATAGATGGAGTTTTTCACCTGCAAAGTTAGGAACAGTTTTGGAAAATCAGGAAAAAGACAGGACAGGATTTTACTTTCAAGGAAAAAAGAGGTCTATAATATAACGTGAGTTCGATGAATTTCAATATTGAAAGGCATCGAACTACATCTGAAGGAGCAGGACGAAGTCCTGTGACGAGCCCCCAGCGAGGTCGTGAGCGGTTCACGAGAACGTCCGGAGGCCGTTCGAGAGCGAGCAGAAATGGGGGTGGCGCCCCATAATAAGGGGCTGTCGCTACAGCGACTGGGGTTTAAGATCAAGATAAATGGATTTCGAAGAAATCCTTAACGACTGTTCGATGAATTCCCTGATGCTGAGCAACATAAATTCGTCGAACTGACGTTAATATTGTGAACTGACAGTGATGAATGACGAGATATTGATTGCAGAGATAAATGAAAACCCGGAGAAAGGCTTCAGGCTTCTCCTGCAGAAATTCCAGGAGCCGGTATACTGGCATATCCGCAGGCTTGTCTTCCTGCACTCCGATGCCGAAGATGCGTCGCAGGAGACATTCAAGAAACACTTTCTAAGAACAAGGAGGAAATCATCATGAAAAGATTTACAGGAATTTCCGTCATGGCAGTCCTCTCTGCCCTGCTATGTATCACATCCTATGCACAAGGACCGGGAAGATGCCCGGAACACGGCCCAAGACATGGCTGCCCTGACGAAAGGCAGCGCATGAGCAGGGAGGAACTTGCCGAAGTACAGGCAAAGCATATTGCCAGTGAACTCGCCCTCGATGACGAGACCGCAGCAAAATTCATCGATGTCTACCGCGCATATCAGGAGGAAATCTGGTCAATGGCGCCACATCACGGACGGATGCCCGCACCTGCCGATTCCACAATGACGGAAAAAGATGCAGAACAGGCTATCAAAGCCGGATTCGAACATAACCAGAAAATGCTCGACATACGTCGGAAATATTACAAGGAATACAGCAAATTCCTGACTCAGAAACAGATAAAAAGCATATACGACCATGAGATACGTGTAATGCACCACATCTCCCACAGACACGGGCCTGCCCACAGAAGAAGGTAACACGGAACCACGGTCAAATCCCAAGCATAAGACCTGCGAGGACAGTAGCTTCAGGCATAGGATATCCTGCCATAATCTCATACTTCTGTCCAAGCAGGTTTTCTCCTTTCACATAAACCGACAGCCAGTCGAATATCCTGAAACTGCATCTGATATCCAACAGAAGGAAATTCTCTATAGTCCCAGCTTCAAGATCGGTATACAGGCCAGCTATATATTGCACCCCGGCAGATGCACTCCAGCGTCCTTTGCGGAAATCTCCGCCGATATACAATTTGTGCTCCGGAGACGCAAGCACCGGATTCTCCATATGAAGCCAGCTGTAGTTTCCCTGGAGACTCCAGACAGGACTAAACCTGTACGACAGGCTGACCTCCGTCCCCCAGTTCCCGATCCTTCCCGAATTCCGGTTCAGCATACCGCTCCCCGACGGATTCGGAAGACGCATTATCACATTGTCGCCATGGATATAGAACAGGTTCACGCCATAATAAAGCCTGTTTTCCACAAGCTGCTGAGCCACAGACAGTTCATAGCTCCACAGGCTTTCCGGTTCCAGATCAGGATTCTGAGGAGGGAACATGTACATTTCCCTTATGGTAGGATTCCGGAAACCCTTGGAAACCATGGCCTTGAGTTCAGTGTTATGAGGGAGATGGAACGCCAGCCCCGCCTGTGGGACCACTTCGGTACCGGCAGTGGAATGATGGTCCACTCTCACGCCGGCATCCAGAACAAGCCAGTCGCTGAAATCCTGTCTGAAATCCACGTATCCCGCATATTCATCCACAGCCTTGTCCGCAAGGACATCAATGCTGCCGTCCAGCACCTGTTCATTCCATGAAAAGCCTCCGAAATGGAAATAGTCGAAACCGATTGTCAGCCTGTTGCCCTTGAAAAGCGTTGCGGACTGGTACACTGAAACACCGTACATGCTGTCTTCGGAGTTGAATCTGTAATCCAACGGTGCCGCACCAGGCTGATAACCATCGTTTATCCAGTGTCTGCCCCAGTTGCAGAAGAAACTGGCGCGTCCGGAAGTCCGTCCGTACTCATTGTCAACAGCTACAGAAGCCATTCCCCTGGTGATTCTCTGGTCATTGTCCACATAAGGATTCATGACCTGTCCCGGATTCGAGGAATTGAAATGGGTAAGATCCAGATCTGCCCTGGCCTTCCAGTGAGTGGAGAAATCATAGCCGATTTTCGCATAGCCGCCGTACTGCTCGAATCCCATATCATCCCGATGGCCGTCGGTACGGTTGTAAGAGGCTGACACCACTGCACTGAACCTGTTTTTCCGGATGCGGTTGGTCACCTCACTGATGAAAGTGCCGTATGAACCTGCCCCGATATTCACATCAGTCCTTGCTCCGTCTTCCGTCATCTTCCTGGTGACTATGTTCACGACTCCGCCCATGGCATTGCTTCCGTAAAGGACGGATGCCGGGCCCCTCAGGACTTCCACCTTTTCCACCATCATTGTCTGACAGGCATCGGCAATCGGATGTCCCATAAGTCCCATATACTGCGGGTGGCCGTCTATAAGCACAAGTACTCCGGTGGTCTGAAGACCTGACTGCACCGGTCCGCCGATGCCTCTTATGGACATCTGTCCTGCCGCCCCGTCAGAGACCCCGTACCCGAGCATTCCGCGGGAAGTCGAAAAGAAACCGGGCACATACGCATTCAGGACCGGCAATACCGATGTCTGTCCGCTGCCTTCAAGCACGTTCCTGCCGACCACGGATATAGTCATGGGCAGATGCCTTATGTCTGTCTCGTTCCTGGTACCGGTCACCACCGCCCGGCTGATTGTGTCTAGTTTCCCGTTCCAGGACGTATCTGCCGCTGCCGTCACGGGCAGGATGCACATGGCGGCAACAGTAATTCCATATAATATTCTCACTTTCATAAATTCTTTCTCAGCAACTGTCTGAAATCATGCAAAGATAAGGGCATAAAAAATATGCACAATAAACATTTCGCCGTCTATTGTACACATTTTACTGATTATACAACCCACGCAGGTTATCTGACCTTTACAAGTTCATACCGGCGGGAACCGAGACCGATTTTCTCAGCATGTTCGAGGCAGGTCTTGTATTCGGTATTCGGATTCGTATTGTCGAAATGGTCATGATGGTCATGGAAGCCCGGCCGGTCCATATGGTCTGTCAGCTGGCTGCCCGGAAGAGGAGTCTGCTTCAGGCATGCATCCACGCAGGCCTGGTCAAGAGCGAGAGGGTCGAATGACGCGAACATCCCGACATCAGGGATTATCGGTGTATCATTTCCGGAATGGCAGTCGCAGGTAGGCGACACATCGCAGATCAGGGAAATGTGGAAATTCGGCCGTCCGTCCACAACTGCCTTGGCATATTCCGCCATCCGGCAGTTCAGTTCCTTGACAGCGGCATCCTGAGCGAAGTCGATAGCATCGAAGTTGCACGCACCTATGCAGCGTCCGCACCCGACACAGTTCTCCAGATCCACGCTCATCTTCCTGGCGGATTCGTCGAAGACAAGGCCGTCGTTCGCGCACTCGCGCATACACATTCTGCAGCCGCGGCATTTGTCATGGTCGATGACAGGCTTGCCGTTGCAGTGCTGTTCCTTTTTGCCTGCGCGGGAACCGCAGCACATGCCTATGTTCTTTATTGCGCCTCCGAAACCGGTCATCTCATGCCCCTTGAAATGGGTAAGGGAGATGAACACGTCGGCATCCATGACAGCCCTGCCTATCTTTGCCTTCTTCACATATTCGCCTCCGGCTACAGGGACTTCAATGTCGTCTGTCCCCTTCAATCCGTCACCGATGATGACCGGACACCCGGCACTGAGAGGCGAGAATCCGTTCTCCCAGGCACAATACAGATGTTCCAGCGCGTTCTTCCGGCTGCCCGGGTACAATGTATTGCAGTCTGTCAGAAACGGCTTTCCGCCGAGACCTTTCACTGTATCGGCCACTGCCTTGGCATAGTTCGGTCTGAGGAAAGTCATGTTCCCGAGCTCTCCGAAATGCATTTTGACGGCCACGAACTTGCCGTCCAGCTCCATCTGCCCTATGCCTGCTGCCTTGATAAGTCTTTTCAGCTTGTCCGCAGGCCCTTCATCAGGCTTGCAGCGGAAATCGGTATAGTATACCTTTGAAATGTTCTGTGATCCTGTCATATCCAGTTCCTTTTGATAATTGTTCAGATTTCGCGCAAAATTAAGAATTTTCCCACAGCTATTGCCTCTCCCTGCTGAAGGAATACGGCTTGTCCGCCTCTGAAACTCCACGGCCGGTGCATGCTTCGTCAGTCATGCCGAAAAAAATGTCGGCTCCTTCCGCCAGGTCACCGTATTCAAGGAAATTATGAGGCCAGTCACGGCCATTGACCTTCATGGTTTTGATATAGCGGTTTTCAGGAGCGTTACCTGCGGCAGAAACGGTGATTCTGGAGCCGTTTTCAAGATGGATGACGGCCTTGCCGAACAGAGGTGAACCTATGGCATATTCGTCAGAGCCGGGACATACCGGATAGAAGCCCAGTGCCGAGAATACATACCAGGCAGAAGTCTGTCCATTGTCTTCATCACCGCAATAGCCGTCAGGTGTCGCGCTGTACAGACGGTCCATCACTTCTCTGGTCCAGTACTGTGCCTTCCACGGCTGTCCGGCATAATCATACAGATAGATGACGTGCTGGGCAGGCTGGTTTCCATGTGCATAGTTTCCCATGTGCGCTACCTGCATCTCCGTGATCTCATGGATGCGTACACCGTAATATGAATCATCATAGACCGGAGGCACCACGAAGACGGAATCAAGCATCCTGCAGAAGGTGTCTTCCCCTCCCATCAGGTCTATAAGCCCCTGGACATCATGGAAAACCGACCATGTATAATGCCATGAATTCCCTTCCGTAAAGGCATCTCCCCATTTGTAAGGGCTGAACGGAGACTGGAACGTACCGTCCGAGTTGCGTCCGCGCATGAGGTTTGTCGAAGGATCGAAGACATTACGGTAATTCCGCGCACGTCCTGCCCATTTCTGCAGTTCCTCTTCCGGACGTCCCATCTTTCCGGCTATCTGCAGAATGCACCAGTCGTTGTATGCATATTCAAGAGTACGGGCCACATTCTCGTTTATTCCGGCATCGTACGGGATATAACCGATGGTGTTGTAATACTCGTGACCGAGACGGCCGGTAGACCTGACATGAGGATGGACGTGCTCAGTTCCATGGACTATGGCTCTGTACAGGGTATCCATACCATCCTGTATCAGACCCTTCATATATGCGTCAGCCACTACGGATGCGGAGTTGTTCCCCACCATGCAGCCTCTGTGCCCGGGGCTTGCCCACTCCGGCAGGAACTCGTTTTCCATGGCTATGTTCACCATACCTTGCTGGATTTCCCTGTTCACTGACGGATATACCAGGTTCAGCAGAGGAAAAAGGGCTCGGAAAGTATCCCAGAAACCGGTGTCAGTGTAGAGATACCCTTCACGGACCTCGCCGTTGTACGGACTGTAGTGCAGTATCCTCCCGTCTTCCGCTATCTCGTAGAACTTTCTCGGGAAAAGCACGCTCCTGTACAGGCAGGAATAGAATGTCCGGTACTGGTCGACTGTGCCTCCGCTTACCTCTATGCGGCCAAGAATGTCGTTCCATCTGGCTTTTGCCTCTGCCATCACGGTATCGAACGTCTTGCCGGACACTTCCTTGAGATTCGTCCTGGCCTGTGCCTCGGATATGAATGAGGAGGCGGTTTCGAGATGGACGGTCTCTCCTTTTGCTGTGGAGAATTTCAGGACTGCGATGGCATGGCCTGCTTCAAGTTCGCCTGAAGGAAGGACAGCATTGCCGTCATCCGTCTTCCGGGCCGACTTTTCGAGATTGTCACCGTCATAAAGGTCGTAGCCGGCTATCGGCTTGTCGAACTTAACTATGAACCAGTTCCGGAAATTGTCCGGCACTCCCCCGCTGTTCCGAGTGGTGTATCCTACGACTGCATTGTCCTCAGGAATGACCTTTACATATGAACCGCGGTCGTACGCATCGATGACTATTCCGGCATCGGTGCTTTCAGGGTAGGTGAAACGGAATCTTGCCGCCCTGTCGGACGGGGTCAGTTCGGCGTTTATGTCATGATCGGCGAGATATACCTGATAATAATACGGTCTGGCAGTCTCTGACTTGTGGGAGAACCAGCTGGCGCGGGCATTCTGATCCACCTTGGAAGCATCGTTTACCGGCATGATGACGAACTGGCCGTAGTCGTTTATCCATGGGGAAGGCTGATGAGTCTGCTTGAACCCGCGTATAAGGTGTGCATCATAGCGATAGGTCCATCCGTCCCCCATCTTCCCTGTCTGCGGGGTCCAGAAATTCATTCCCCACGGAAGCGCCGTGGCCGGGTATGTGTTTCCTGTGGAAAGGGCATATTCGGACAATGTGCCCATAAGGGTGGTCACATAGTCTGCCGGGGATGTTCCGCCGGTTTCATGCGTCCGTGAAGCGCAGGCTGTGACAGACAGCGCCAGAACGCAGATTATGGCATGGGTTATTGCAGATTTCATATTATCTCATTCAAAAGTTCCACTTTTCCGTCATTGACTATCTTCAGTATGAGTTCTCCGAAAAGAGTATTCTGCCAGGCGAACCACGGGCGGGTGAAGTCCGAAGCGTCGTCCTTGTGGAAGGATTCATGCATGAAACCTGTACCCGCATCCGTTATCAGAAGCTGGCGGATGCAGTCCTGGATCTCGGCATCATCATCGGAAGTGAAGGCGCGCATCATGATGCTCATGGGCCATATCACTTCCACTCCGACATGCGGTCCGCCGATTCCTTCACCGGCAGGACCTCTGAAGAAATACGGATTATCCTCGCTCCACACGAAACGTCTCGTGTTCTGATATACCGGATCATCCGCAAGGGATTCGTCAAGATATCCCAGAGACAGAAGCGAAGGTACATTGGCGTCGTCCATAAGATACTGGTTGCCATAGCCGTCCACTTCAAAGGCATATATCGGCCCGTAGACCGGATGATCATGGACGGCATATTCCTGCAGACCTTTCTCCACTTCCGAAGCCAGAGTCCGGCATTCCTCGGCCATGTCCATGTCTCCGTTCACTTCCTCGAGGATTTCGGCTGCCTGACGCAGCGCCTTTCTTGCCATGAAATTCGAAGGTATCAGGAATTCGAAAGTGGTGGCGTCGTCCGACGGCCTGAATGAAGAAGCGATAAGCCCCGTATAACGGGCAGGATTGCCGTTCCCTACGACACACTTGGTGTCAAGCTGCCTGTCCGTCTTTCTGAGGAATCTGTAGGAACCGTAGCCGTCGCGTCTCTGCTGCTCCTTCATCACCTCCAGCATTGCGGTTATGGCCTGCTCCCATGTTTCATCAAAGACAGAGACATCACCGGTTTTCTTCCAATAGGCATATGCAAGCCTTATGGGGTAGCAATGCGAGTCGAGCTCCCATTTCCGTTCGAAGACATACGGGTCGGCTTCCGGCCAGTCCGACCTGTTCGCGGCGCCTGTCGGCTCTACATTGAAGGCATTCGCATACGGGTCGATGCATATGCATTTGAACTGACGTCTGATCACGCCTGCTATCATTTCAGCGAGTTCCGGATCCCTGTCGGCGAACTGCACATACGGCCAGACCTGGGCTCCGGAATCCCTGAGCCACATGGCATGGATATCTCCGGTGTACACGAAAGTATCCGGTTTCCCGTCCTCATCCTCACCATAATGCACTGTCGTGTCAAGAGTGTTCGGGAAACAGTTCACGAACATCCATCTGAGTCTCGGGTTTGTCAGCATATCGGCCACACGCACGATTTCATCCTCAATGGCCTCAGAGCTGAACAGACGGTCTTCGGGAGCAGGACGCTGCGGGGCGTATGCTTCAGGTTCGTCCGGGCAATACCAGATCTTCGGCTCTGCCCCCATGGTGAACTCCAGGACATTGCCGGCCTTGATGTCATCGAAAGCGATATACGGTTTCGTGTACGGCCGTCCGTTCAGCGTAACATTCTGGATGTAGATATTTCCAGGGGTGTTCCCGACTGCCCTTATCTCGAAAATGCCGTCCGGAACCTTTATCTCCACTCTGTCGAACAAAGGGGAACCGAACCAGAAATACGGCCGTGACATGTCTGCCTGATAGAAACCGAGCGATGAAAGAATGTACCAAGCCGACATCTGCCCGACATCCTCATTCCCGGACAGGCCGTCAGGGGTATCGTTATAGAGTGTGGACAGCACCTCGCGGACTTTCTCCGCAGTCTTCCACGGCTGTCCCGCCATGGTATAGAAATAAAGGATATGATGACTCGGCTCATTGCCATGGGCATACTGTCCGAGAAGCCCCGAAATGTCAGGTGAAGAGGCCTGTCCGGCTATTCTGGATTCTACGGTAAAGAGGGAATCCAGTTTCGAGAGGAATGCGTCCTTTGAGCCGAAACAGCCGACAAGGCCATTGATGTCATGAGGCACCAGCCATGTGTATTGCCATGCATTGCCTTCGCAGTAGTCATCAGCCCTGTGCTCTGAAGAAAACGGATCGAACGGGGCGCTGAAGCGGCCATGGCTGTCCCTGCCGCGCATGAAACCTGTCCCGGAGTCAAAGAAATGACGGTATGAATGGCTCCTTTCCAGAAAATAATCATGATCTTCCTGCTTCCCGAGCACTTTTGCAGCAGCGGCCACCGATGCGTCTGCAATAGCATATTCCATATCGAAAGCCACGGACTCATGCATCTTGTCCGACGGGATATAGCCGTACTCCATCCTGTAATTCTGCCCTCTGTCGGGACGCATGGCTGAATTCTTCATGGCTTCAAACGCAAAGTCATGGTCAAAGCCTCCGAAACCCTTGATCACAGCATCCGCGACAGGGATTATCCCCGGATTACCTACCATACAGTCGGTTTCGCATCCCATCAGATGCCAGACAGGAAGTTTGCCCTGCTGTCTGCAGATAGTCAGCATGGTGTTCATGATATCGGCCATCTTTTCCTGATGGATGATTGTCATAAGAGGCATGGCCGCCCTGTAGGTATCCCACAGAGAGAATGTGGTATAGTTGACGAAACCGTCCGCGGCATGTGTCTGATGATCCGCCCCGTAATAGCTTCCGTCCGCATCACAGAAGAGTGACGGAGCTATCATGGTATGATAAAGCGCCGTGTAGAATACCTTCCTTGCAGATTCATCCCCGGTCTCTATGCTGATCTTCGAGAGTTCGTCATTCCAAGCCTGTCCTGCAGCTTCGGCCACGGCCTCGAAGTCCCAACCCGGAAGTTCGGTTTCCAGATTCTTCCTTGCGCCCTCGATGCTGACAGGAGACAAGGCGACCTTCACGAGGATTTCATCTCCTTTGGAAGTCCGGAAGCCGGCCCTGCCGTACATGTCGTCTTTCCCGTGCAGGGTAAAACTCTCGAACGGTCTGGAGAATTCCGCCACAAAATACACCCTCTGGTCATTCGCCCAGCCTGTAGAATATCTGAATCCTTCGATCCTGTCGTTTCCGGCCGCCTTCATCTCTGTCCTGACCGCCTCATCCCAGCAGCCGCCGTTTTCCAGATCAAAGACTATGGCCGCATCCTGCGATTCCGGGAATGTGTACCTGTGGAATCCCACCCTTGCGGTGGCTGTCAGTTCAGCCTTGATCCCGTAACGGAGCAGAGGGACACTGTAATAGCCAGGCCGGCATATCTCCTGCGTCCTGTCGGCATATGACCACAATCCCGACTGCGGATTGTCTTCCGAACCTCTGGAATACGCGGTTTCGCCTGTCACCGGCATGACTGTGATATCGAAAAGATCACCAATGCCTGTGCCGCTGAGATGCGTATGGGAAAAGCCTATCACAGTGGAGTCGCTGTCATGGTAGCCGGATGTCCAGTCCCATTCTTCGGGAATGCTTGTCGGTCCGAGCTGGACCATGCCGAAAGGCACATTGGCACCCACGAAGACATGGCCGTGGCCGCCTGTGCCGATTTTCGGATCGACAAAGGAGGTGAAGTCGGAATCGGTTGAGTCACATGAAGCCAGAAGCAGAGGAAGCGACAGAAGCGCCGCCGCCCTTTTCTTGAGAGCAAACGATAAAGATAGCATGGTTCCAATTTTTATTTTGTCAAAATCATTTCATTCAAACACAATCATTCCGGCATCGAGAAGGTCGGCATGGCTGATACGGAAACTCCCGAGCGGCCTGCCGCCTGAAGCATTGTCCCCGCACCCGGCCCTTACTTCCGAAGCATATCCGCCGCCTGTCCGGTTCTCTATCACCAGACGTTCCCGGCCTCCGGCATATTCCGGTTCGAGACTTATCTCCACCCTGTCGAAGACCGGAGCCACCAGAGTATAGGCAGGCTCACCGGGACAGTCAGGGTAAAAGCCCATCATCGAAAAGACAGCCCACGCAGACATTGTCCCCGTATCGTCATTGCCGGGAATCCCGTCAGCGCCAGTGCCGTAGAATCCGGAAAGCAAATCACTGACAGTCTTCTGGGTGCGCCATTCCTCACCAGGGAAATAGCTGAACAGATACGGATACGCTATGTCAGGCTCGTTTGCAGGGTCATACAGACCTTCATCGAAAACCGTCTGCAATTTAGCAATAAATTCCTTTCGTCCACCCATCAGTCTTGACAATCCCTGTATATCATGCGGGACATAGAAGGTATAATTCCAGGCGCTTCCTTCATGGAAGCCGGGGGCGGGCTCGAAATTCTCGCCTTGCCGAGGATCGAACGGGGAATAGAAGGTCCCGTCAGGCGTCAGAGGCCTGAAAGTCCCGTACTCTGGACAATAATAATGTCTGTACCCCAACGATGCTTTTCTGAATCTGTCCGCCTCCTCTCCGTGTCCGAGCGCGTCTGCGAGCAATGAAAGCGCATGGTCGGCGATATAGTACTCAAGTGCGTGTGAGACCGAGTTGTCCCCGGAAAGATCGGCAGCATAGACTCCTGTGGGGATATAACCCTTCTCAAGATACGGATCGATATCCGGCCGCATCCGGTTCTGCGCACCGGGGGTCGTCGCGGATTTCAGAAAAGCCTCATACGCAGTATCTATATCGAAGTCCCTCAATCCTTTCAGCCATGTATCCGTGATCACGGGGATGGCCGGGTCGCCTTCCATTGTGAAAGTCTCGCGTCCGTACAGTTCCCATTTAGGCATCCAGCCCCACTCCCTGTAGATGTCGATCATCGAACGTACCATATCGGTCTGGCGGTCAGGGAAAAGCAGTGTGACAAGCTGGTGCAGGTTCCTGTACGTGTCCCAAAGGGAAAACACAGTATATCGGGTGTGTCCATCCGCGACTTTTCCGATCCCGCCGCTTTCCATCAGCGGATATTCACCGTTCACGTCATTCAGGATATTCGGATGGAGAAGAGTGTGGTACAATGCAGTGTAGAAGACTGTCTTCTGTTCCACTGTTCCGCCATGGACCTTTATGCGCGACAGGTCAGCGGCCCACATGGCTTCGGCAGCCTTTCTTACGTCATCGAAAGAGGAAACCGTCCCCTGCTCGGCGTCCAGATTTTCGCGGGCGTTGTCCATGCTTACGAAAGAGACACCCATCTGCAGCTCTATCTGTTCTCCTTCGGCAGTATCGAAACTGAACCAGTAACCTATGTCATCACCGGCCAGTTCACGGCCGTAGTCCGTGTATATCTTGTACTTGCCGTTGTCGGGAGTCCATTCCGCCTCCACACCCTTCATCGGTCTCTGTTTCTTCCAGTAGCCGGACGCCTTTGGGGTCTTGCTTACACGCAGCACGAAATATATCGGAAAGACAGCCTGGGGATTATAGCAGAACGTACCCAGGAGCTTCATGCCCTCTATCTCCATGTCGCTGACTTTCCTGACCATGGCTCCGGTCTCATTTGTAAGACCCTCGCCAAGATTAAGGAGGATATTCCCCTGACCGGCCGGGAAAGTATAACGCTCCGCCGATGTCCTCATGGTGGCTGTCACTTCCGTCCTTATGCCATATGCCGACAGAAGATTGGAATAATACC
>CALVDT010000076.1 GCA_944326385.1 uncultured Bacteroidales bacterium
GACTGAAAAACATCTGTTCCATATCAAGGATAGATGAAGGCCGCTTCGTATGGATGGACCGCTTCACATTCAGGAATCTGGAAATATTCTCTTCCGCTGCCGGAGGGGAAGGCGTGCCGCTGATATCGGTTATCGACAAGTGTTCTTCCCCCATGGGTGCCCGCCTGCTCAGGAACTGGCTGGCAATGCCGGTTATGGATATTCCCGAACTGGAGTCGCGGTATTCGGTGGTGCAGTATTTTACAGATCATCAGGATGATTTGGGGCAGGTCCAGCAGCATCTGGGAGATACAGGCGACCTGGAAAGGATAATCTCACGTGCCGCTACCGGAAAGATAGCACCGCGGGAGGTCATGCAGCTGAAAAGGGGACTGGAGCAGACAGCTCCGATTTCGGAATTGTGCTCAGGGAAAGGAGTGCAGGCATTGGACGGAATGATGGGAGCATTGGCTGACTGTTCCGGGCTTCTGGAGACATTGGCCGGGACGATGGATCCGGATCCGGCCGCTGCAGTGGGGAAAGGGGATGTCATTGCATCAGGAGTGGACGAAGAACTTGACTCGCTGAGGGATCTGGCATTGCACGGCAAGGACATCCTTGCCGGAATCCAGCAGAGGGAAATCGAAAGGACAGGAATCACATCCTTGAAGATAAACTACAATTCGGTCTTCGGATATTATCTCGAAGTCAGGAACGCACACAAGGACAGGGTGCCGGAAGACTGGATCAGGAAGCAGACTCTGGTGAATGCGGAAAGATATATCACCGAGGAGCTGAAGCAGTATGAAGAGAAGATTCTCGGGGCTGAGCAGCGGATCTATGAGATAGAGGCGAGACTGTATGCCGAACTTGTGGGCAAAATCCAGCAGAACATAGGCAAGGTGCAGTCTAACAGCAGGATTCTGGCCCGGCTGGATGTCCTGGCAGGATTTGCCGAGCAGGCAGTGACACATCATTATTGCCGTCCGGAAGTGAATGACGGCAACAGGATAGATATCAAGGCAGGACGGCATCCTGTGATTGAGACCCTCATGCCGGCAGGAGAAGAATTCGTGCCGAACGACATCATGCTGGACAACAAGTCGCAGCAGATCATCATCCTGACAGGTCCGAACATGGCCGGTAAGTCGGCGCTTCTGAGACAGACGGCCCTGATAGTGCTGATGGCGCAGACAGGTTCTTTCGTTCCGGCTGCGGAGGCGCATATCGGGTATTGCGACAAACTTTTCACCAGAGTAGGGGCTTCCGACAATATTTCACGCGGCGAGTCCACTTTCATGGTGGAGATGCTGGAGACATCCATGATACTGCACAACCTTTCTTCCCGCTCTCTGGTGCTTCTGGACGAGATAGGCCGGGGAACTTCCACATACGACGGCATGTCCATAGCCCGGGCCATCGTGGAGTATATCCACGAATACGGAGACGGGGCGAAGACGCTTTTCGCGACGCATTACCACGAACTGAACGATCTGGAAACCATATATCCGCGTGTGAAGAACTTCCATATCGCCGTGAAGGAAGTGGACAAGAGGGTGATATTCCTGCGGAAGCTGAAAGAGGGCGGGGTAGCCCACAGTTTCGGTATCCATGTGGCCAGGATGGCCGGAATGCCGAGACAGGTGATAGAGTCTGCGGAGCGCACTTTGGCTGCCCTTGAGAAAGGGAGCGAGAAGAAAGAGGTC
This sequence comes from uncultured Bacteroidales bacterium, assembly GCA_944326385.1. Taxonomy (GTDB): domain Bacteria; phylum Bacteroidota; class Bacteroidia; order Bacteroidales; family UBA932; genus Cryptobacteroides. The sequence goes on from CALVDT010000076.1 coordinate 1,686, forward strand.
CGCATCAGGCCGCACAATGTCAGGGAAGGCCGGGTGGAGAGCGACGGCTCCCTGCAGCTGTCGTTCTTCCAGCTGGATGATCCTGTCCTGTCATCTCTGAAAGAAGACCTCGAAGCGGCCGACCTGAACAACATGACCCCTCTCCAGGCTTTCGACCTGCTCCGCTCCATGAAGGAGAAGCTGGGAATCGGCTGAGTAAAGATAGATGATATTGGAGGATTTGTTCGCGTAGCCGGCAATTAAAATTTGTTGCGCGCCCGTTTTTTTCATATGTTTGTAAAGATTATGCTAAAACTAAGGAATCATGCCGATAGAAGACATTCAGACTGAGGAAGTGCCTGCGCAGGAGCAGGAGGAAATTCCAGCAGACGTGCAGGAACCGGAAAAGACGGAAAATGACGTACAGGAAGATCCGCAGCCGGGAATCCGGGACATTCTGGAGGCAATCGGACGTCTCGAAAGCAAATTCGACCGGAAGATAGCCGTGGATGAACATAAGAACGGATTGTTCGACAAACTGTACAAGGAGCGTGACGAGTACAAGAACGACCTGTATGCAAAACTCCTCAAACCATTTGTCACAGGGACGATAGCCATAATAAACGATCTGAGGTCGTATGTATCCAAGATGGAGAATTATGATACGGAAAGATCTCTCGAATACCTTCGCACCCTTCCTGACGATATCGCGGAAATGCTTGAGGACAATGGCGTCGAGATCTTCGCCGAGGAGTCCGATGTCTTCAATCCGAGAACCCAGCGTGCCAGGAGAACCGTAATCACGGAAGATCCGGACATGGATAACAGGATAGCTGAACGCATATCGAAAGGCTACCGCTGGAACGGTGCTGTCCTCCAGCCTGAAATGGTGGCTGTCTACAAGGTCAAATGACTTGTTCCGGGCCAGAAAAATAATATCTTAAAATTATCATAATCATGGGAAAGATTTTTGGAATTGACTTGGGAACTACATATTCGTGTATTTCCTATGTGGATGAATTCGGAAAACCTGTAGTAGTGGCCAATCAGGACAGTTCTCCTGTCACGCCGTCTGTAGTGGCTTTCGAGGAGGGTGGAAACACTTCTGTCGGACAGGCTGCCAAGGAGACGCTGAACACGGATCCTGCCAATGTATGCTCGGCCATCAAACGTCAGATGGGAAAGAGGGACTACACTTTCTCGGCCTTCGGACAGGAATATACACCGGAAGCCATATCATCGTTGATTCTCAAGAAAATCGCGAAAGATACACGTGAGGTTCTCGGTGAGGAAGTGAAGGATGTGGTCATCACTTGTCCTGCATATTTCGGTATGGATGAACGGGAAGCCACCAGACAGGCAGGAGATATCGCCGGACTGAATGTGCTGGCCATCATCAATGAACCTACGGCTGCCGCCATATCATACGGATTGAATCTGGACAGTCCGCAGACTGTCATGGTCTACGACCTCGGCGGCGGTACGTTCGATGTCACAATCATAAAGGTGGAAGACAGGCAGATCAGGGTCGTGGCTACCGGTGGAGACCATCAGCTCGGCGGAAAGGACTGGGATGATGCCATCAGGGAGTTCGTGATCGGGAAATATTCCGAGATGACAGGGGAATCCATGGATTCCATCTATGACGATCTCGAGACCATGGGAGATCTCGAACTCAAGGCTGAAACAGCCAAGAAGCAGCTCACACAGAAGAGTTCCGCTGTTGTCCGCCTGAACGGCCAGAAGATAGAGATTACTGTGGAGGAATTTGACAATGCGACCAGATCCCTGCTGGAAAGCTCTATCGAGAAAATGCACGAAACCATGGATGCTGCGGCACAGAAGGGAGTCACGTCTTTCGACAAGATACTGCTGGTGGGAGGTTCCACGAGGATGCCTCAGATCATGACCAGACTGAAGGCTGAATTCCCGACCACTCCGATAGAATTCTGCGACCCGGACCAGGCTGTGGCGAAGGGAGCTGCCGTTTACGGCATCAATATCGCGGCCTTCCCTATAGATGAAGGCGGGGATGCCCCGAAACCTCTGACGGAGGTGGACAAGTCGAATCCTATTTTTTCCATAGGAGGCGGCAAGGGCCCTATCAAGATAGTCAACGTGATCAGCCAGTGTATCGCAGTGCGTCTGGTGGTGGATGACAACGGCCGGGAGGAAATCGTGAACCAGATATACAAGAATACCGAGCTGCCTTACACCAAGACCCTTCCTGTCGGGACGGTCGTGGCGAACCAGACGAGCGTGTACATGGAGTTCTTCGAGAACGGAAGCATGGACGAATTTGTTCCGGAAGACCTCTGCAAGCCGCTTATCCAGGGAGAACTCGGACCACTTCCGGCAAACCTTCCTAAAGGTGCTCCGATCGAGATGTATTTCAATATCAACGAACAGGGTCTGCTTTCCATCGATGCGAAGGACATGACCGGAGGTGTCACCAAGCATCTTGAAGTGATGCTTCAGAGTGTCCTTTCGAAAGAGGAGGTAGAAGCTGAAAAACGGAAAGTCCAAGGCCTGAAAATCCTGTAATCCATGGCTTACGAGATCACGAATCTGTTCAAGGAGCTGGAGATTCCGACTTCCGTGACCGGGAAGGACGAAGTGATAGCGGCGATAGACAAGCAGATCAAGATATGGCAGGCCAGGGTCAATAATCCGAGATATAAACTCGAGGCCACATCTCATACCTCAGCCCTGAAGAAACTCAGGGCTGAGGTCATTTCCAATCCATCCATCATCTCACAGCATGCTGCGGCATATTCCGAGATAGAGAAGCGTGAGAGAATCCGGAAGGAGAAGGAAATCAGGGATGCGGGCAGGATCTTTGTCCAGAACGGCGAGATTGCCAAAGAGCACCTGACCATACTTGCAAACAAGGTCAAGCTGCCGGAGCAGACGATTCTGGACATTCTCGGAGTAAAGGTCAAGACAGCAAGGAAAAAGCTGGATTCCGGCTACGAGGATGACGGCATAGAGGAGCTCGGGCGGGTGGAGATGAGCAAGATCGAAGTCAACCTCAAGCCTCTCGCCGGTCCTGAAAACCTGTATCAGTTCCTTGGAGTCCGGCAGAATTCCCCGAAACAGGAAATTGCCGAGAGAGTGGAAGAGATTTCCCGGATAGTCTCCGCCGACCAGCACAAGACCGATCCTGCAGTTACCGCTAAAAAGAATCTGGCTGATTTGAGCCGGACCATACTTCTGGATGATTCCACCAGGAAAAGATATGACAAGGCGCTTGCCAATGCTTCTTTCGCTCCGGTTGCGGACCTGATAAGAAGCCTGAAAGCCGGTTCGCCTTTCATCTCCGCTTCGGTATATGCCCAGCTTGTAGAGGACGCCACCAGGAGAGGCATTCCTCTGGAAAAGGCCAAATTCCTCATATTCAAGACAGCGGATTCCATCCAGCTGCCTATTGCGGCAGATGACATTACGGACAACAAGGTACAGTGCCGGTTCTGCGGAGCGTTGAATGACAAGGGTACGGCCAACTGCCGCTCTTGCGGAATGCCGATAGTCATCCACTGTCCTTCCTGCGGGAAACCGAGTAAAGGAGATGAGCTTGCCTGCACCCAGTGCGGCTTCCGTTTCGGAGATATGATGAAGGCTCCGGAATATGTGAAACTCATAGAGTCCGCCCTCGCTTCATCGGATTACGGCTCTGCCCAGGAAAACCTTGCCAGGCTGGAATCCGTATGGAAGACACATCCTTCCATTCCCGACCTGAGAAGGAGATGCTCTGAAATCCAGGCAAGGATACAGTCAGTCGTCAAGAATGTGGAGGAACTGTGCCGGAAGAAGGAGTATTACAAGGCAAGGACAGTCATTGCGTCCATAGCTCCCACACCTGCACTGGCCAGACTGTCTGAAGAGGCTGAGTCTGCCGTGCAGATGGCGGAAAGCCGGCTTCTTGAAGCCTCCCGCCTGACAGACCAGAATGCCAAACTTGATAAATACATGCAGATTCTGGCCATCTGTTCAGACTGCGTGAAAGCCGTAGCAGCCATCCGGAGCAATCCTCCTACATCACCGTCAGGGATGCAGGTTTCCGTTTCCGGCAGTTCTGCAAGAATCCAGTGGAACAGATTGCCGTCCTCGTTCATATCCTATACCGTCATAAGGAAAGAAGGCAGCAGACCTTCCTCGCTCCAGGACGGGAAACGGATTGCGGACACATCGGCGACAAGTACGGATGATACCGGACTGGTTCCCGGCATAAGCTATTTCTATGCGGTCTACAGCAGGTGCGGCGAGATATATTCCAGTACCGGGGCAGTTTCGGACAAGCCTTCCATGGCGGTGTGTGACATAGATTTGAAATCTCTGTCGTACGATATCAGAAAAGACTCCATCGGATTCAGCATGCAGCTTCCGCAACATGCGGAAGCGGTCGAGATATACCGCGACGGTGCACTCGTCAAGACCATATTCGGGACCTCATACATGGATACCGGGCTTGTCACTGACAGGGAGTACCTGTACAGGTTCGTGACAGTCTTCAAGGACAGCACCTCGGCACAACATAAGTCGGCGGGAGTGTCCCTGAAGCTCAGGCCGATGGCTCCTCCGGATCCGGTACGCCTTGATGTGGATGAAGACAAAGATTCGGCACGTCTGTCCTGGAACATCCCCCGCCACGGCATGCTGTCTGTTTTCGTCAGCGACCAGCCTGTCAGCTACCATGCGAACGACGTCGTAAACATAGATGTCATTAAGCTGCCAAGACTCAATATATCCGGCTCGTCATGTACCATAGCCAAGAATTTCTCAGGGGTAAGGTACTATCTTCCTATTACCATACAGGGAAATGTGGGAGTCGTCGGAAGTGCGGTGCGCGTAGTGTCCATAGTGAAACCGTCAGGCGTCAGATTCGACAAGAACGATACATTCATCCTGGTGAGATGGAACTGGGAGAATATTTCAGGAATCAGGATAAAGGTCCATACGGACAATGCCAATCCGAAAGCCATTGACCTGTACCCGAACGGCGGTCCTGCACAGTTCAAGGCAGATTTCTCCCGCGAAGCCAAGTCGGTCAAGGTGTCCGTATGTTCTATTGTCAAGAGCGGAACGGAGACATTGCTGAGCGAAGCGATAGAGGAGACATTCAGCCTTTCTGTGGCAAAGGTTACCTTCGAGAAGGTGAGCAAGGCGTTTTTCGGGGACAAGTACACTCTGGAACTGACTTCGGATTCCATATTGCCATGCTCGCTGTCTCTGCTGATCTCGGAGAATTTCCCTCCGAACGACCTGACTAACTTCAGGTCATATCTGACTATTGCACCAGGGGAACTGAAGCCTGGCGAAACCTTGAAGAAAAGTGTGCAGTATTCAAGACGGATGAAAGGCAAGCCTCTGTACTTCAGACTGATTGCCACAGACCGCACAGTAGCCAGACAGATCTCGGTGGTGCCTGAAACGAGAAACATCAAATAACAGGATTTCCAGACAATCCCAAAAGACAAGACATGAGTAAAGTAGTATGTCCATATTGTTTTGAATCCTTTGATTCAAGCGAAGTAATGTTCAGATGCAGCAACCAGACGGGGTGTACGAAAATAAAGGACAGGGCCCTCAGCGGGTTCTGGAAGCAGGATGAATTCGAGACTCCGTGCTTCAAGGCCCCAAGGCGGCTGTTCGGCGGGACTCCGGATTCCGCCAAGTGCCCCGAATGCGGCAATGTCTCGTACTGGGTGATCTGCCCGCACTGCCATAACCGGATACCGAAGCAGATGGTGAAGACCAAAGGATACATCATATCCATAATCGGAGCCAGGAGCAGCGGCAAGACGAACTATATTACGACCCTGATAAACGAACTGATGCAGAGGGGATATTGTCTCGGCAATATCGGTACGGTGGCGTCCAATGTTGCCAACAAGCCTGAGAACAATACCCAGGCCCGCTATGAACGCGATTTCTTCAACATAATGTACCGGAACGGGAAATGTCCTCCCCAGACAGCCATCAATGACCCAAGAAGCAGGATTCCCCTTATCTATGAACTGTCGCAGAAAGGCAAGGCTCCGCTTTATCTTGTGATCTATGATACGGCAGGGGAGAATTTTGCAGATCCGAGGAATATCGCTGCCAATGTCAAGTTCCTCGAGCAGTCTGACGCCTGCATCTACCTGCTCGATACATTCTGTATCCCTTATGTGCATGACAAACTCCGCTCAAAGCTCAGCCTTGAGCCTATCGAGCTGAAGTTCGACGTGATCATAGACAATATCATCGGACATTTTGAGGAAGGTGACCCTAAAATCAAGGAAGCTCAGTATAAGAAACCGATGGCCTTGGTTTTCAGTAAAATAGATTCCATCCTGATGAATGAGGACCTTTTCATGGATACCTCGATAGAGGGGATGAGCCTCGAAAGGAACAGTGCATTCCTGGATGGAAGCGGAGTGAATCTTGATGACATGGAAAGCATAAGCGACGGTCTGAGGGGAGCGTTGCACAGCTGGGGAGAGGACAACTTCATAAACAATATCGAGAACCATTACAGCGATGTCCGTTATTTCGGGATATCTGCACTTGGAGGCATGCCCGGAAAAGGCGGGGTCATCAACAATCTCCGCCCGTACCGTGTCCTCGACCCTCTCGTCTGGATACTTCACGAGTTCGGATATTCTCTTCCAATAGCCAAGTAACTGCGTATGAAACAGATTGATTATCAGGAAATCTATTGCACTTCTTCCGAGAAGAACATTTTTTCGGGGATGCCGGGATTCGGAATCCGGACATGCACCGAAGGCATGTCTTATTCAGATGCCGAAATCATAACAGGGCAGTGCTCCTCAGGGTATCAGGTCTATGGTGACAGGATTCTGGATATGGACAGGATCCTTGCCGATCCGGATGTGGTATACGGCTATTCGCCGGCATTCATGTACAGGAAAGTGACCATGACGGACGGCCGGGTAAAATACGTGTTCGGCCGTACCGTATACATTGGCGTGGATTACGGTTTCTTCAAAGGGATAAATGCGTACGACAGGGCCGGTACGAATTATTTCTCCCATCTGCTGATATTCGACAGTGAACCGGATATCGCATTGCCGGGCATACTGCTGGACAAGGGGGCATATGTGCCTGAAGGCTGGTCGTGTACACCGGCGAACAGGGAGCTTG
>CALVDT010000077.1 GCA_944326385.1 uncultured Bacteroidales bacterium
CCCTTTTTGTTTTTTTTGTGTTGCATCATTGCCCTAGACTACCCCCACCCTATGGCTCCCGGCCGAGAAGTGCAACAGTCAGTGGCCCGCGGGCCACTGACTGTTGCACTTCGGTGTTGAATCTACAAATTTAATGAAAAATCACTGCTTCGGGACAACGGCAAAGAAATCCAGGTCGGTGTCAGAATCGTTGATGAGGCTGTGGGTATGACCCTCAGGACAATAATGGCACACGCCGGCATTGACCCGGCTTCTCTCACCATCGAAAATTACAGAACCATGGCCTGAAAGGATATAGATCATCTCGCAACTGTCCTCGTGGGTATGCATCCCTATCGATGCTCCCGGGACAAGCCTGGCTCGCATGATGCGGTTGGACCCGTCGAAAAACATCTTGGCCTGCAGCTCCTTTTCCCCGCCTTTGAAAGCGGGGAATACCGAAAAGTCATTGGAATTGAAATCTATGTCCATCGCTTCCGGATCAGGTTAAATGAATGTCTCGAACTCGCGGAGGAAACGCAGGTCGTTCTCGAAATAGTTGCGGAGATCCTTTACCTGCCACTTCAGCATGGCAATACGCTCTATACCCATGCCGAACGCGAAACCGCTGTACTTTTTGCTGTCGATACCGGAAGCCTCAAGGACGTTAGGGTCGACCATACCGCACCCCATGATTTCAAGCCATCCGGTTCCCTTGCAGATATTGCAGCCTTTTCCATGACAGATATTGCAGCTGACATCGACCTCTGCAGACGGTTCCGTGAACGGGAAGTACGACGGTCTCATCCTGATCTGGCTTCCTGCACCGAACATTTCGCGTGCAAACAGCAGAATAGCCTGCTTCATATCGGCGAAAGTCACGTTTTCATCTATATAAAGGCCTTCCACCTGATGGAAAATGCAGTGTGCACGCGCTGAAATAGCCTCGTTCCTGAATACGCGGCCAGGGCACACGATACGGATAGGAAGGGGCAGTTTCTCCATGGCACGCACCTGCACTGAAGACGTATGTGTTCTCAAAAGGATGGAATTGGCACTCGACGATATGAAGAAGGTATCCTGCATATCCCTGGCCGGGTGCTCCGGAGGGAAATTCAGCGCCTCGAACACATGCCAGTCATCCTCGATTTCAGGACCTTCGGCCACATCATAACCGAACTTGCGGAAAATCTCCACAATCTCCTCTCTTACAATGGATACCGGATGCCGAGAACCGAGATTGAACGGATCACCTGGCTTTGTCAGGTCGAATGAAGCCGCAGACGGGCCGGATTCCTGCACGGAATCCTTCAGTGCTTCGATCTTTGAAGCAGCCGCATTCTTCAGCTGGTTCAGCTTCTGGCCGTATTCCCGTTTCAGTTCCGGTGCAACTGTCCTGAACTCCTCGAACAACCTGGTGATTTCACCTTTCTTGCCGAGAAGCCGTACTCTGGCCTCCTCGATTTCATTTTCTGTCTTGCACTTGAGAGATTCTATCTCCGCCAGGATAGCTTCTATCTTTTCTTTCATATCTATGGTTTTCAATGTCTCCGGCTCTTCTTGCCGGAATATGACAATTTTACAATATATAACACCGGGACTCGCATTCCCGCGCGTGACGGCTGCAATCAGACCTCGGCAGGATAGCCCAACGCCACGACGCAGAGAATCCTCATTCCGTCCTTGACTCCGAGAAGCTCCCGCAGATAATCCTCCGCATTCCCCGCCGACGGGTCTGAACTGACACGGGGACGCCCGTTGACATGAACCCAGCAGCTGCCAAGACCGGAATCCACTGCAGCCAGCTGGAGAAAAGTCGCGGAAATGGAGCAGTTGTCCACCCAAAGATCAGTCTTCGTCTCATCCCCGAGAACCACTATCACGGCCGGAGCATCCTTGACAAATGCCGACCCCCTGTCCCTCATCTCAGAAATTGCCAGGATGGTATCTTTGTCGTCTATGCACATGAACGCCGAACTCTTGCAGTTCTTGGACGACGGGGCTGTCTCGGCGACAGAGATGATCCTGTCTATGAGTTCGTTCTCCACAGGTTTGTCCATGTATTTGCGGACACTGTGTCTTTTCGCTATGACTTCTGAAAAATCCATACTACCTCCCTTCTGCCTTTGCCTTACGTTTATCCCTGGCTTTCTGCTGCTTGGCAGCCCCGCTCTTCAGATAAGCCTTCCACTGTTCTTCCGTAAAGAATTTCCTGTAGGAACTGTCTATCTTCTCCATCCATTTATCCTGTACGGCAATATACATTGACGTATTGGACACCTTTGCATTCCTCAACGCCATCAGCTCATCATGCATAGCCTGGAAATCATGCTGCAGAGTGGAGTCGACATAGAAGACCTGCCAATATTCCAGACCCAGAAGCCGTTCCAGCCTTTCCGCCTCATTGGCTGCCATTTCGGTCGGTGTCGGCGGCTCCTGAGGCTCCTGTGCAAACAGATTGTCCGCAGCAAACGGAAGCACAGTCATCAAAATCAAACAGAATATCCTTTTCATACCGTAAATATTATTTCTGTACCGTAGAGGCGAGGAAAAGCTCATCCATCTGCGACCGGTCAATATATGAAGGCGAATCTATCATCACGTCCCTGCCCTGGTTGTTCTTAGGAAAGGCGATGAAGTCCCTGATGGTCTCCTGCCCGCCGAACAGGGCGCATACCCTGTCGAATCCGAACGCAAGACCTCCGTGAGGCGGAGCACCGAACTTGAATGCATTTATGATGAAACCGAACTTGTACTGGGCATCCTCGTCAGAGAACCCGAGCACTTCGAACATTCTCTGCTGCACTTTGGCATCGTGTATCCTGATGGAACCGCCGCCGAGTTCAGTGCCGTTCAGCACGAAATCATATGCATTGGCACAGACTTTCTCGAGATCCTCTTTCCTGTCGCTGTAGAACATATCCAGATGCTCCGGCTTTGGAGCAGTGAACGGATGATGCATGGCGTAGAATCTGGAAGTCTCGTCATCCCATTCAAGCAAAGGAAAGTCCACGACCCACAACGGGGCGAAATCCAGAGGATTCCTGTAACCCAGCCGGTCGCCCATCTCGATACGGAGCACGCCGAGCATTGTCTGCGTCTTCCTCTTAGGTCCGCACAGCACAAGAATCAGGTCTCCGCTCTTCGCCTGCATGTCAGAAGCTATCGCACGGAGATCTTCCTGGGAGTAGAACTTGTCGACAGACGACTTGAAAGTCCCGTCTTCATTGACCTTTATATAAACCAGACCTTTGGCTCCGACCTGCGGTCTCTTCACCCATTCGGTAAGTTCGTCGAGCTGCTTGCGGGTATATGAAGCCAGACCGTCGGCGCAAATGGCACCTATATATTCCGATGAATCGAAAACCGCGAAGCCGTGACCTTTCACCAGTGCCGTGATATCATGGATTTTCATACCGAAACGGATATCCGGCTTGTCGGAGCCGTAGTAATCCATCGCATCGAACCAGCTCATGCGCGGAATCGGATTCGGAATATCCACATTCAGCACATTCTTGAACAATGTCCTCATCATCCCCTCGAATGTATCCAGAACGTCATCCCTCTCCACAAAGGACATCTCACAGTCTATCTGCGTGAACTCCGGCTGACGGTCAGCCCTGAGATCCTCGTCCCTGAAACAGCGGACTATCTGGAAGTATCTGTCATACCCGGCCACCATCAGCAGCTGCTTGAATGTCTGCGGAGACTGCGGAAGGGCATAGAACTGCCCCGGATTCATTCTGGAAGGCACCACGAAATCGCGGGCCCCCTCAGGCGTCGATTTTATCAGATACGGAGTCTCGATTTCCAGGAAGCCCTTTCCATCGAGATAATTCCTGACCTCATGTGCTATCCTGTGCCTGAGTTCAAGGGCCTTTTTCAGAGGATTCCTCCTCAGGTCGAGATACCTGTATTTTGCACGCAGTTCCTCACCGCCGTCGCTCTCATCCTCGATGGTGAACGGAGGAGTCTGGGCCTTGTTCAGTACATTTATGGCAGAAAGGCTTATTTCGACATCACCGGTCGGCATCTTCGGGTTCTTGCTCTGCCTCTCGACCACGGTGCCGACTGCCTGTATCACATACTCCCGGCCAAGGGAAGTCGCGGTTTCTATCAGTCTTTCATCTGCCGCAGCATCCACAACCAACTGTGTGATCCCGTACCTGTCCCGCAGGTCTATGAAAGTCATTCCGCCGAGTTTCCTGGATTTCTGCACCCAGCCGGCCAGTGTCACCGTCTTACCGACGTCGGAAATGCGGAGTTCTCCGCAAGTATTGGTTCTGTACATGTCAATTGTATTTCCTGTCCTGTTAAAACAATCAGGCATAATCGGGACAATTCCCGTTATCCGTGCCATTTAACTTGCAAAAATACAAAATAAATCCGGAAACTGTCCCGGAATCCGTTTTCCTGTGGAAATTAATTGTATTTTTGTGCAGGATATAAGATCGATGACATGCAGCAGGTAAGAGCTAAGAAATCGCTTGGACAACACTTTCTGACGGATCTGTCCGTAGCCGGGAAAATAGCCGGGAGCCTACAACCGGACGGAGCTTCGGCGGAAAATCGGGCGGATGTACTGGAAATAGGCCCGGGAATGGGCGTACTGTCGCAATATCTGATGGAGCGCGATGACATTGTCCTGAAAATGGTTGAAATAGACAGGGAATCCGTCGATTATCTGCATATGAACTTCCCGAAGGCCAACGGGGCTCTGATACAGGCGGATTTCCTGAAGATGCGCCTGGAGAATTTCTTCAAGGGGAATTTCTGCGTCATCGGGAATTTCCCTTACAATATATCGTCCCAGATCTTCTTCAGGATTCTCGACTACAAAGACCGCATCCCACAGATAGTGTGCATGATACAAAAGGAAGTGGCTGAACGGATTGCGGAAAAGCCGGGGACAAAGACATACGGGATACTTTCAGTGCTGCTCCAGGCCTGGTACGACATAGAATATCTGTTCACGGTAGGAGAGGGCGCATTCAACCCTCCGCCGAAAGTGAAATCGGCCGTGATTCGCCTAAGGCGCAATGCAAGGAAAGATCTCGGCTGCGATGAAAGCCTTTTCAAAACCATAGTGAAGACTTCTTTCAACCAGCGGCGCAAGACTCTGAGAAATTCCCTGAAACCGCTCGTCGCGGCAACGGCGGAGAAAAACGGATGGTCATCCGGGCAGACGGCACAGTTCGTTTCAGACCCGGTATTCGACCTCCGTCCCGAAAGGCTCAGCGTCGAGGACTTCATCGCCCTCACCGTGAAATTCCAACCAAATCGCTGAAAATCCGAATGGTATATTATCAATAGTTTTTCTTGTAATTCCCCACCTGCTCCAGTACTTTCTGGTTCGAAAGCCCGTTGATTTTATAGGGAACGAGGTCATATACATCGTTCACAACATTCTGGGTCACATCGTTGGTGAAAGTCAACTTATCACGGGCATTAGTGCGGTGTGTCTGTTTCTTGGCCATCTTATTGTTCTATCAATTTTGTATTTGACCTAAAAGCATATGTTTGCGAGATCTTTGCGTTTTGTCTTTAGAACAAAAGAAATTGTAATTAGAGCGCATTGCCTGAAATAACTCCTATGACGCCAAGAGGAGTTTCTGCAACTCATCCACTGGCATTCTTCCTGAAATGGATATTACCGAAACACCCGTCCCCTCACATGCTATCATAAGGAAATCAGTCACAGTATCACCATCCATAACCACGTATATCCGCATCTTTTCCGACTCTTCAGAGACCTCCATCAGAAGTTCGTACCTGCCTTTTTCCGCCATAGCCGACACTTCTGATTCAAGTCTTGCCGCAAGTATTCCATCCTCTATATTCAGAATATACATTCCGCTGAAAGTCTTGATTATCTTCGAAAAATTCACTTCGCCGTCCTCAACCACGACATCCGGAAGGGACTTCATGAGATTGAACATGGCAGGAGAAATATAGACTGCGGAAACCCCTTCCTTGCCTGAATACCTGTTGTAAATGTCTTTGCCATCCTGTGCAAATGCCTGTACAGCCATGAGCACGGCTGCAATCATGATCAATATCCTTTTCATCGAACTTACTTTAATATAATTTTTTTACAATTCCGATATTCTTGTCAATGGACTTTTCCGCGTCAGCGGCCTTGCCCAGTCCTTTCTTCATCATGTCCGAGATGGATTCAAGAATTTTTTCCGTTTCAGCATAGGCCGTTACCGGATCCTTGAAAGTATCCTCAGGTGTACCGGACATCACCGCCGCCACCCATATCCCGGCTAACAGAACAACACCTGCAGCAACGCCGGACAAATAATATTTCCATGATTTTCCGGCTGCATGCCGGCTGCCGGAAAGCAGTTTTTCCGCAGCATCCATAGAATCTATCATATCGGACAATTCCTGCCCCAACCCTGCCGGAGGATTGATATTCTCCGGAAATACGGTTTTCGTATCCACAATCTTATTCCTGTCCATAAACTTATGATTAATATAGAAATCCTTTCAAAGCCGACTCTACTGCCTTTCTGGCACGGCTCGCAAGTACCCTGACATTGACATACGACAATCCTGTATGCCGGACTATCTCATCATAACCCATCTGCCTGAAAAATTTCATTTCAAACACTGTTTTCTGCAATACCGGAAGAGCTGCAACCGCCTTTTTCAATACACAGAGCATTTCCTTCTCTATCATGATCTTGTCAGAAGCCGGCTCCTGTTCCATGTTCCCGAACTGTGAAATCTCATCAATAGATTCAGCATTCAAACCCGTATTCCTTGTCCTGAGCCTGTCCATGCAGATATTCCTGATCATTCTGGCTCCGTAAGCAGCCGGAGACCGAACCTTGCCGATGGTATCACGCATATTCCAGAGTCTGATATACAAATCCTGCAAAGCGTCCCTCGCATCCTGTTCAGTTCCCAGAATGGAACATGCCACTCTGTAGAATCCGTCCGAAAGCGGCAGCCAAATATCCTTGAATTCCTGCTTTTCCATTTACCGACAACCTCCTGCACTACTGTTCTTCCGCCACCTCCGCAATGATTTTCTGCAATTCGGAAACAGGCATGTCTCCTGCAATAAAGATCAATGCCATCTCGGAATCAGACACAAGTACCATTTCCGAAATGACTTCATCATTCTGCATGCTGAGATAGTCTGCAGATAAAACCGTCACACGGTCAAAATATTTTATAAGTTCACCGTCATCTTCATCCGGAACGATCATTTTCGCTATTCCCAGAAGAAAAGATCCGAGTCTGACAGACATGACACCGTCGCAGCATCCGTATTTTCTGATTACATCCATAACAGGAGATATCCTGTCGGCACCGGCCGACAATATCGCGGATGTCGGCAGCAGCAGTATCATGACAGCCATGACCACCTTGTAAAAATAGTTCGTATTCATTCTGTCTTGCAATAAATAACGTCAGTTCGACGAATTATTCTACTCAGTACCGGAGATTTCGTCGAACTGACGTTACGATTTCTCCGGAATCTCTGCTTAATCTACGTGTCACCCAATTACGTCTTTCTTTGAAAGACTGCCCAGTCTTACCCCCCCCCTGTTCACTTTCGAATATCCCCCCCCCCCGGACATTCCCATAGAACCGCCTGCGACCCCTATTATGGGATATTCTTAGGCCTACGAGGGGAGGACGTGCCTACGGATTCGTTCAACGAATCCTCTACAGAGGTAGTTCTCTGAAATTCACTCCGTTCTTTTCATCGGACTCACGTTAAATAAGCTTAATTCAAAAGGCCGTCCCGGGAAACCTTTCCGATTACATGACGGAATATCCTCTGGAATGTTACATTAAATTTATAAAAATTCCTTATTACGGCATTGCCGCATGTCAAAAATGAATCGGGACACTTAAAATTTCAGAATCCGGAATTTTTTTATTAAACTTGTAGTCTTTGCGGCCCGCCGCAGACATTGGAGCGGAAGCGAACGTACAGGCGGCGCGAACATGAACAGAAAACGAACTTAATACAAGACCGGACTTATGAGAGTTTTAAAATTCGGAGGCACTTCTGTCGGCTCGGCAAAAGGCCTTCTTCAGGCAAAGAATGTAATCGAATCATGCACTGACGACATAATCGTGGTGGTTTCCGCCTTGGGAGGCATCACAGACCAGCTGATCAGAACCTCGAAGACAGCTGCTGCAGGTGACCCGGCATATGAAGAGCAGCTGGAAGCCATCACTGAAAGGCACTACCGACAGGCTGAGGAGACGGTCATCCCCGAACTGCTCCCGGAAGTCAAGGCCAGACTTGGAATGATGCTCGGAGAGCTGTCGAACATCTTCAAAGGAGTGTTCCTGATCAAGGATCTGTCGGCAAAGACATCGGACGCAATCGTGAGCTACGGGGAAAGACTGTCATCAGTGATAGTGAACGGGACGATAAAGGACTCCGTCCTGTACGATTCCCGGGAATTCATAAAGACCAGACCGTATTTCAACAAGCACATAGTGGACTTCGCTGAAACAGAGAAACTCGTACTCCAGAAATTCTCTGCGATACCTCATGTCTCCATTGTACCCGGCTTCATCAGTTCCGATGCCGCGAACGGGGACGTGACAAATCTCGGACGCGGAGGCTCAGACTATACGGCTTCCGTGCTGGCGTCGGTGCTGAATGCCGATACGCTGGAGATATGGACGGATGTGGACGGTTTCATGACTGCAGACCCGAAAATCATCAGCAACGCCTACACTATCGAGCATCTGACATTCGTGGAAGCCATGGAGCTTTGCAACTTCGGGGCAAAGGTCATCTATCCTCCGACAATCTTCCCTGCCTATCACAAGAACATCCCTATCAAGATCAAGAACACCTTCAACCCTGCCTCGCCAGGCACATTCATCACCCGCAATCCGGAAACGAGCGACCACAGCCGTGCCATCAAGGGAATATCGTCCATAAACGACACTTGCCTGATCACTATCCAGGGACTCGGCATGGTAGGCGTGATAGGTGTGAACTACCGCATCTTCAAGACTCTGGCGAAATCGGGAATCAGCGTGTTCCTTGTATCGCAGGCAGCATCCGAGAACACCACCTCAATCGGTGTCAGGAACTCTGACGCGGATCTTGCCGTCCAGGTGCTTTCCGAAGAATTCGCCCAGGAAATCAGGATGGGCGAAATCAACCGTATCAAGCAGGAAAGGAATCTCGCCACGGTCGCCATAGTAGGAGAGAACATGAAACATACCCCGGGCATAGCAGGAAAACTTTTCGGGACACTCGGAAGAAACGGTATCAATGTGATAGCCTGTGCCCAGGGTGCATCCGAGACGAACATCTCGTTTGTCGTGGCCATCGACAGCCTGAAGAAAGCCATGAACGTGATACATGACTCATTCTTCCTCTCCGACTATCAGGTACTCAACCTTTTCCTGGCAGGAAACGGGCTTGTGGGAAGCAATCTCATCAGCCAGATAAGGATGCAGCAGGAAAAACTCATGAAGGAGAAGTCCCTTCAGATAAAAGTGATAGGAATCACGAATTCCCGCCACTACATAATCGACAGGGACGGGATAGATCTGGACACATACCGGGAGAAGCTGGACTGTTCCGAAGTCGCCACATCACCGGAGATATTCAGGGACGAGATACTCGGCATGAACATGTTCAATTCAGTCTTCGTGGACTGCACGGCAAGCGCAGACGTCGCCGGGATCTACCAGAGTCTGCTTGACCATAATGTCTCAGTGGTGGCGGCAAACAAGATAGCCGCATCATCGGCCTACGGGACATATCATGAACTGAAGGAAACCGCCCGCAGACGTGGAGTGAAATATCTGTTCGAGACCAATGTAGGTGCAGGACTTCCTATCATAAACACTATCAGCGACCTGATAAACAGCGGTGACAAGATACTGAAGATCGAAGCCGTGGTATCCGGGACATTGAACTTCATCTTCAATGAAATGAACGAGAAGATACCTCTGAGCAAGGCGATCATGATGGCCAAGGAGGCCGGGTATGCAGAACCTGACCCGAGGATAGACCTGAGCGGAACCGATGTGATACGCAAGCTCGTGATACTCTCCCGCGAGGCCGGCTACCGTGTGGAACAGGAGGACGTGAAGAAGAACCTTTTCATCCCGGAAAAATACTTCAAGGGCTCGCTCGACGAATTCTGGGCCACCATCCCTGAACTGGATGCGGAATTCGAACAGCGGAGGAAAGTGCTTGCCTCAGAAGGCAAATGCTGGAGGTTCATCGCGACTATGGAAAACGGAAAGACGGAAGTCGGTCTGAAGGAAGTCGACAGGGAAAGCCCGTTCTACCATCTTGCCGGAAGCAACAATGTAATACTCATCACGACCGAACGATACAAAGAGTATCCTATGCAGATAAAGGGATACGGTGCTGGAGCAAGCGTGACTGCCGCCGGTGTATTCGCAGATATCATCAGCATAGCAAACATCCGGTAATATGAAATATATCATAATATTAGGTGACGGGATGGCCGATGAGCCCATTCCGGCGTTGGGAGGAAAGACTCCTCTGCAGGCTGCCGAAAAGCCTGAAATAGACTGGATTGCCGCACACGGGCGCAACGGTCTTCTTGACACGATTCCTCAGGGATTCGCTCCCGGCAGCGAGATTGCAAATCTGGCTATCCTCGGCTATGACCTTCCAAAAGTATTCGAAGGGAGAGGATCGTTGGAAGCCGCCAGCATGGGTGTTCCGATAGAAGCCGGGGAAATGGCCATGCGCTGCAATCTCATCACGATCGAAGACGGCAAGATAAAGAACCACTCCGGAGGGCAGATCAGCACGGAGGAAGCTGCTGAACTTATCCGTTTTCTCCAGGCAGAACTCGGCGGCGGGGATGCGGATTTCTTCCCGGGTGTCTCATACAGACATCTGCTCAAACTGAAAGGCGGGGACAAGCACATCATCACGACGCCTCCGCATGATGTCATAGGGGAGGATTTCAGGAAGCATCTCGTAAAGCCGGGAGCGCCAGGCAGCGGAAAGACAGCGGAAAGGCTGAATGAGCTGATTCTGAAATCCATGGAGATACTTCCCGGACATCCGGTAAACAAGGCCCGTGCGAAAGCCGGGAAAGACATGGCCGACAGCATATGGCTCTGGTCCCCCGGATACAGGCCGGAAATGAAGACCCTGTCCGAACAGTTCCCCCAGATAAAGAGCGGCTCGGTTATTTCCGCAGTGGACCTCATAAAAGGCATAGGAATCTATGCAGGACTTGATTCCATAGACGTGGAGGGAGCTACAGGACTTTACGACACCAACTATGAAGGGAAAGCCGCAGCGGCAATCAAGGCTCTCAAGAAACAGGATTTCGTATTCCTGCACCTGGAAGCCAGCGATGAAGCCGGGCATGACGGGGACCCGGAACTGAAAGTCCGTACCATACGTTATCTGAACGACAGGATCGTACGTCCTGTATTGAATGAAATCAGATACTGGAACGAGGAAGTATCCATCGCTATCCTGCCGGATCATCCTACTCCTTGCGCTATCCGCACGCACACTTCCGCTCCGGTCCCTTTCGCCATCTACAGGACAGGCGGAGGCAGAGACAGCGTGACTGCGTTCGACGAATTCTCGGCCAAGGACGGAAGCTACGGACTTATGGCAGGAAGACAGTTCATCGAGCTGTTCCTGAATGGCAAATGAATATGAACAGCTGTCCCGGCAGAATCGGGATGACACGAAAACGGATTGGAAATGAAATACTACAGCACTAATCATAAAGCAGCACCGGCTACGCTGGAGGAAGCCGTGAAAAAAGGTCTCGCACCGGACAAGGGACTGTACATGCCGGAAAGAATCAACAGGCTACCCGAAGGATTCATCGATAACATCGGGGATATGGATTTCCATACCATTGCGACAGCCGTGGCGACATCTTTCTTCGGAGAAGACATTCCGGCAGGCGACATAGGAAAGATTGTCCGCGACACGCTCTGTTTCGACACCCCTGCAGTCCATATACATGACAACATCTGGTCCCTGGAGCTTTTCCACGGGCCGACCCTCGCATTCAAGGATGTAGGAGGCCGTTTCATGGCAAGGATGCTCTCATACTTCATAGCCAGGGAAGACAGCAGGAGAAAAGTCACTGTGATAGTGGCTACGTCAGGAGACACAGGGAGTGCAGTGGCAAACGGTTTTCTCGGAGTGGACGGCATAGATGTCATCGTACTCTATCCGGAAGGGAAGGTGAGCGAAATCCAGGAGAAGCAGTTCACTACACTGGGACAGAATATCACGGCACTGGAAGTCGCAGGGAATTTCGATGACTGCCAGAGACTGGTGAAATCTGCCTTCATGGATCCGGATCTGAACAGGATACTGACCCTGACATCCGCCAATTCCATAAACGTCGCCCGTTTCCTGCCACAGGCCTTCTACTATTTCAATGCTTACGCACAGCTGAAAAGAGAAGGAAAGGCGGAGAATGTGGTCTTCTGTGTCCCGAGCGGGAATTTCGGGAACATTACTGCCGGCCTCATGGCATGGAAAATGGGGCTGCCGGTAAAACGCTTCATTGCCGCGAACAACAGAAATGACGTATTCCTCGAATATCTCCAGACAGGAATATACCGGCCGCGGGCATCCGTACAGACCATCGCCAATGCCATGGATGTCGGTGATCCGAGCAATTTCGCCCGCGTCATGGACCTTTACGGGAATTCCGTGGAGGCAGTGCGCAAGGACATCAGCGGGTGCAGATATACGGATGACGAGATACGGGAAACGATTGCGGGGGTACAAGGCAAATACGGCTATCTCCTCGACCCTCACGGAGCATGCGGCTATCAGGGGCTCAAGGATAATCTGCATCCCGACGAGACAGGGATTTTCCTCGAAACAGCCCATCCGGCGAAGTTCAAGGACACGGTGGAAAGCATTCTCGGAAAGGAAATCGGGATTCCGGCCAAGCTGCAGGAATTCATGAAGGGGGAGAAGAAGTCCATAAAGATGTCGGCTGACTTCGGAGACTTCAAGAATTACCTGAAGACACGGGTATGAAAACGATAAGACGAATCTGTATAATCGGTGCCGGGAACATGGGCGGCGCCATCGCCGGAGGCATCTTCTCAAATCCGGAATTCCCGCGGGAGAACCTCATTGTCACAGCCAGGACACAGAAGAGCCTGGACAGGATTTCGGCGGCATGTCCGGGCATATCCGTATCCATGGACAACGTGTCCGCTGTCAAAGGTGCAGACCTGGTCATCATAGCCGTAAAACCATGGCAGACGGCAGATGTGATAAACGGAATCAAGCCCGCTTTGGATTACGGGACCTGCACGGTGGCATCGGTAGTGGCCGGAATCGGGTTTGAGGAACTTACGGAAATGGCGAGAAAGGGCGACGGACTCCCGCCTCTGATGCGGATCATCCCGAATACCGCCATTGCCCTGAAACAGAGTACGACATTCATTGCTTCCTGCCGCGTCCGGGATGATGTCCGAGATGATGTCATCGGACTTTTCGAGCAAATGGGAGAAGTCATAACCGTACCGGAAAGCATGATGCCGGCAGGGATGGCACTGGCATCGTGCGGGATAGCGTATGCGTTGAAATACATCGATGCAGCGATAAAAGGAGGGGAAAAGCTGGGATTCAGTGCGGAAGAGGCAAGACGGACAGTCATGAACACGATGAAAGGCGCCCTGTCCCTGATGGAGACGAACGGCACCATGCCGCAGACCGAAATAGACAAGGTGACAACCCCTGGCGGATACACATTCAAGGGTCTGGCCGCCATGGAGGAACACGGATTTTCCGGGGCTGTCCTTCAAGGGCTTGTGAAAAGTTTATAACATAAATCCGTCGAACTGACGTCAATTATGCAGACAAGATTCAGAAGAGCGGTCGTGAAAATCGGCAGCAACGTACTGGCCGGTGACGGATCCGGACTCGATCCGGCTGTCATGGAAGGCCTTGTCGACCAGATAACCACCCTGCACCGCAGCGGAATGGAAATAATCCTTGTCTCATCCGGGGCAGTGGCTTCCGGACGGAGCATCATCCGGGGTACGAGAAAACTGGATCCTGTATCCGCACGGCAGCTATATTCATCAGTAGGGCAGGCAAGACTTATAAACCGCTATTGCGAACTTTTCGACAAGCACGGAATCGTCTGCGGGCAGGTGCTCACCACAAAGGAAAGTCTCTCCACAAGGGATCACTACCTGAACCAGATGAACTGCATGACCGTAATGCTCGAAAATGGCGTGATTCCGGTGATCAACGAAAATGACACGATTTCAGTGACAGAGCTTATGTTCACGGACAATGACGAGCTTTCCGGCATGGTGGCATCGATGATGAATGCCGAATGCCTCGTAATACTGAGCAATGTCGACGGAATATACAACGGCGATCCCGCATCTCCGGAATCCGAGGTCATCACTGAAATCAGGCGCGGAGAAAACCTTTCATCATACATAGGAACGGGAAAATCGACATTCGGCCGCGGAGGAATGCTGACAAAATACAGGATTGCATCGAAAGTCGCCGACGAAGGGATAGAAGTAGTGATAGCGAACGGGAAGACACCCGGGATATTGGTTTCTGTCCTGGGAGAAAGCCAGGCCGGAGCCAGATGCTCCCGCTTTCTGCCGTCGGATAAGCCCATTTCACATGTCAAGAAATGGATTGCCCATTCTGACGGCTTTGCGAAAGGCAGAATCCATATCAATGAAGGTGCCATGAAAGCCCTGACCGGGGACACGGCTTCGAGCCTGCTGCCTGTAGGTGTGGTTTCTGTAGAGGGCGATTTCCAGAAAGGCGACATAGTCACGATCATTTCCCCGCAAGGCAGGCAGATAGGCATAGGAAAAGTGTCGGCCGGCAGTGAAAAGGCTGCCGAGACTGCCGGGCAGAAAGGCGGAAGGCCTCTGATTCATTATGATTATCTATACATCGAATAAAATGGAATACAAAACTCTCTTCAGCGCCGCCCGGGCAGCAGCAGCAGACCTGTCCATGACAGACGACAGCGCAGTCAGCCGGCTTCTTACCGACCTTGCCGACGCTATCACAGGTGATACGGAAAACATATTGACGGCCAACGCAGCCGATCTGGAGAAGATGTCCGCCGACAATCCCATGTATGACAGACTCAGGCTGGACCGGAAAAGACTTGCCGGCATAGCTGCCGACATGAAGAATGTAGCAACCCTCCCTTCTCCGGTGGGGAGAGTGCTGAGCGAGACGGTCCGCCCGAACGGGATGAAAATACAGAAAACAAGCGTACCTTTCGGTGTAATCGGAATCATCTATGAAGCCAGACCGAATGTGAGTTTCGATGTATTCTCCCTGTGCATCAAATCAGGCAACGCCTGTATCCTGAAAGGAGGGAGCGATGCCTGGAACTCGAACCATGCCATCGTATCGCTCATAAAAGCCGTACTGGCAGCCCACGACATGAATGAAGATATTGTCACACTCATGCCGGCAGGACGGGAATCCACAGCGGCGCTTCTCGAAGCAGTCGGAGATGTCGATCTCGTAATACCGAGAGGAAGCAAAGGCCTGATAGATTTCGTCAGGAAAAACGCCTTGGTCCCTGTCATAGAGACAGGGGCCGGGATATGCCATACCTATTTCGACAAGGACGGTGACATAGACAAGGGTGCCGCCATCATCACGAATGCAAAAACGAGGCGTGTCAGCGTGTGCAATGCCTTGGACTGTCTGATAATCCACAAGGACAGGCTTTTCGACCTGCCAGGCCTTTGCAGCGGGGTGAAGGAGGCGGGCGTAACGGTTTATGCTGACGAGGCGGCATATGCCGCCCTCGAAGGGAACTATCCTGCCGGATACCTGAAACACGCCGATGAAAACAGCTTCGGGACCGAATTCCTCGACTACAAAATGGCGATAAAGACAGTAGACAGCCTGGATGAAGCTCTCGGCCATATAGCAAGATATTCATCCAGACATAGTGAGGCCATAGTTTCAGAAAACAAGGATACCCTTGATGAATTTCTGAAAAAAGTAGACGCTGCCTGCGTTTATGCGAATGTCTCCACAGCGTTCACCGACGGGGCGCAGTTCGGGTTCGGTGCCGAAATCGGCATCAGCACCCAGAAACTGCACGCCCGCGGTCCAATGGCTCTCCCGGAACTGAACACCTACAAATACATAATTACCGGGAACGGACAGATCCGCCCCCGGTAATTGTCGGAGAATCCGGCGGAGCCTTCCGTTCCATCCGGAAAGCCCGTCGGAAGACATTGGTCTATTCGTCCTTTTCCTGCTCCATGTATGCTTTCAGGAGTTTTTCCTGAACATCGCCAGGAACAGGCTGGTAATCAGCGAAATCCATCGTAAATGTGGCGCTGCCCGAAGTCAGGGAGCTCAAAGCCGTAGAATACTTGTAAAGTTCGGCAAGCGGAACACGGGCCTTGATGGTATCGAATCCCCTGTCGTTGCCCATTCCTTCGATCAAGGCCCTGCGGTTCTGCAGATCGGACATGCAGGCCCCCATATAGGCACTCGGAGTCATGACCTCAACGTTGTATATAGGTTCCATGATCTTCGGACCGGCATTGCGGAAAGCCTCCTTGAAAGCATTCCTTGCTGCAAGGACGAAAGAGATTTCATTTGAATCCACCGGATGCATCTTGCCGTCATAGACATAGACGCGGATATCGCGGGCAAGTGAGCCGGTAAGCGGGCCCTCGTTCATCTTGTCCATTATACCCTTGAGTATGGCAGGCATGAACCTCGCATCTATGGCGCCCCCGACGATGCAGTTATAGAATTCGAGCTTGCCGCCCCAATCCAGATCGTAAGTCTCCTTGCCTTTTATATTCAGGACCATATCCTTTCCGTCGATCTTGAACTTGTTCGTCCCTTCAACACCCTCGACATACGGACATACGAGAAGATGCACTTCACCGAACTGGCCGGCGCCACCGGACTGCTTCTTATGCCTGTAATTGGCCGCCGCCACCTTCGTGATGGTTTCCCTGTATGAAATCTTCGGTGCAAAGAGCTCGATCTCGACCTTGTTTTCGTTCTGGAGCCTCCATTTCACGATATTTATATGCTGCTCACCCTGGCCGCTGAGGATAGTCTGCTTCAGCTCCTTGGAATACTCCACTACTATGGTAGGGTCTTCCGATGAAATCTTGTTCAGGGCTTCGCTCATCTTCTCCTCATCTTTCTGTTCCTTGGCCTTGACCGCCGTACGGAATTTTGACGGAGGGAAATTGATATGTTCATAAACTATATCCGTCCCCGGCTGTGAAAGAGTCACATTCGTACTTGCCGCCCTGAGTTTGACAGTACATCCGATATCTCCGGCAAACAAGTCGGTGACCTTCTCCTTCTTCTTTCCTGCAACGGCATAAATGGTCGTGATCCTTTCCTTGTCCCCGGTCTCGGGATTCTCAAGATCCTGGCCTTCGGTCAGTTCGCCTGACATCACTTTGAAATATGCCACTTCCCCGAGATGAGGTTCTATTGCCGTCTTGTATATGAACAGCGAAGTCGGAGCATCCTGCTTGCACTCCATTTCCGCACCGTCTTTGGTCTTCGCCATCCTTTCCGCAGGAGAAGCCGCCACCTTTATGGTGAACTCCATCAGTCTCTTCACACCGATATCCTTCTTCGCGGAGAGGCAGAATACAGGAAGGACTTCAGCAGCCCGGATCCCGATGCCGATGCCTTTCCGGATCTCATCTTCAGTAAGGACTCCTGCCTCGAAGAATTTCTCCATGAGTGTATCGTCATATTCTGCAGCACGCTCGATAAGGGCCGATCTCAACTCCTCGGCCTCAGCCTTGTACTGCTCCGGAATCTCGAGGTCCTCACGGGTTCCGTTGTCATCCTTGAAATGGTAATATTTCATCTTCAGCACATCGATGAAACCATCGAATGCCGGCCCCGGATTTACAGGATACTGTATGATGACAGGTTTCTTTCCGAATGCCTCCTTCATGGAATCAAGAGTATTCTCCCACGAAGCCTTCTCCCCGTCAAGCTGGTTTACGGCCACTATCATCGGGATGCCGTATTTCTCCGCGTGCCTTGCGAAAATCTCCGTGCCGACCTCCACACCCTGCTGGGCATTCAGGACAAGAATGGCCGTCTCGCATACCTTGAATGCGGAAACGGCTCCGCCCACGAAATCATCGGCGCCCGGAGCATCTATGATGTTGAACTTGGTATCCATGAATTCCGCATACAGAGGTGTCGCATAGACGGAGCGCTGGTTTATCTGCTCTATCTCCGAATTGTCGGAAACGGTGTTCTTCGCCTCCACCGAGCCTCTTCTGTCTATGACCTTACCTTCGTAGAGCATGGCTTCAGATAATGTGGTTTTACCTGATCTCGTGCTTCCGATCAGTACCACATTACGGATGTCTTTAGTTGAATAAAATTTCATTTTTACTGTTATTAATTTGTGTAACTTTCGCCTTTGTCAAAAACCTCCGGTGCCGTTTCCGGAAGACGCCATCCTTGCAAATCTAATAAAATGATACGGCAAAAGCAATAGCGCAGAGCGCTTTTTCCCTACAATCCTGCTCCAGTCCTTCTGTATATTTCAAGTATCTCCTCCCCGGAGAAGCCCGACTCCGAAAAGACATATCCGCCGAACTGTACCGGATCCACACCAAGGGCCTCGCATATTCTCCGGAACGAACACCCTGGATCAAGATACACTTTCCCGCATTCCAGCATTCTGCCGAACGTCTCGAACACACTGTGAAAATCTTCCATGACAACCTCCTGAAAACCGTTTATGCAAAGCTGGAAGAAAGCATCCGGAAAAACAAGTCCCGCCCTGTCCTGAAATGCAGGATTTTCTTTTTTGATGTGTTTTTTCTTTTTCTGACAATATTTTCTTGCTGTATGGCAAGATTATCTTTGCAA
This sequence comes from uncultured Bacteroidales bacterium, assembly GCA_944326385.1. Lineage (GTDB taxonomy): Bacteria > Bacteroidota > Bacteroidia > Bacteroidales > UBA932 > Cryptobacteroides. The sequence goes on from CALVDT010000077.1 coordinate 18,866, forward strand.
AAACAATGGATTATCGCCCGGTTTGCCATTGTGCGGAAGCATTGCTAAATTTGCATCGAACGAGAAACATCATGAAATGACAAGACATGCCGAACTGCTGCCATACCTGCACAAAGGTCTGGTTGAAGCAGGATGTGACGAAGCCGGAAGAGGTCCGCTTGCCGGCCCTGTATTTGCCGCTGCCGTAATCCTGCCGGAAGATTTCAGACATCCTCTGCTGAACGACTCCAAACAACTTTCCTGCAGGACCAGAGAAATGCTCAGGCCAATCATTGAAAAGGAAGCAGCAGCATTTTCCGTACAGGCAGTCAGCCCTGAAGAAATCGATGCCATAAATATCCTCAACGCATCCATAGCAGGAATGCAAAGAGCCGTCATGGCCCTTTCCGTACTGCCGGGGCATCTGCTTGTCGACGGCAACAGGTTCAGGCCTTTTTCATATATCGCGGCTCTCGCCGGAAAGGCCTCCGGTACAGAAATAAACAGGGAAAAGACAGCCATATTCGACAAGATCCCGTACAGCTGTATCGTAAAAGGTGACGGAAAGTTCGCCTCGATAGCCGCTGCATCCGTCCTTGCAAAGACATACAGGGATGAATACATGAAGGAAATCGCTGCCGGATATCCTGAATACGGATGGGACAGGAATATGGGCTACCCTACGAAAGAACATATAGAAGCCATAAGGAAATACGGGCTGACGCCTCACCACAGGAAATCCTTCCACCTGAAAGAACTCGAGCAGACATTGTTCTGAGGAACTGCAACGGCTTCTGAATCAGGGAAACTGCGCGGAAATTTTCAAATATGGATTTTATGCAGTATTTTCGGGGCGCAAAACCGGATTTGAAGAAATTTCAATATGAGAAGATTTATTGCCATTATCTCTGCCCTGGCCTTGATGGCGTCAGGGGCAAGAGCCGATGAAGGAATGTGGCTGCTGCCATTGCTCCAGAAGATGAACGGGAATATCATGCAGGAGCTCGGATGCCGGCTTTCACCGGACCAGATCTACAGTATCAACCACTCGTCCCTCAAGGATGCCATAGTGCAGTTCGGGGGCGGATGTACAGGAGAAGTCGTGTCTGACGAAGGTCTGATTCTGACAAACCACCATTGCGGATATGCAAGCATCCAGAAACTCAGTTCAGTAGAACATGATTATCTCACAGACGGCTACTGGGCCATGAACCGCAGCGAGGAACTGCCCGTGGAAGGGCTCACCGTGACATTCCTTGAATACATGGAAGACGTCACCGGCGAATTCAACGCCGCCATGAAGAAAGCCGAAAGGATGTACGGCGACAGCACCGGCCGGGACAGTCTTGTCAATGAATACCTGAACGAGCATGTCTACGACAGGCTTATCGGAAAAGCCGAAAAGGAACATCCTTTCTGCAATGTCCATATAGTTCCTTTCTATGACACGAACGTTTATTATCTGATCGTCGAGAAAGAATACAAGGACATCCGCTTCGTCGGCGCCCCGCCTTCTTCGATAGGCAAGTTCGGAGCAGATACCGACAACTGGGAGTGGCCGAGACATACCGGAGATTTCTCCATTTTCAGGATATATGCCGACAAGGACAACAATCCTGCGGAATATTCAGAGGACAATATTCCGTATTCACCACGGAAGCACCTCGGCATATCCCTGAAAGGCATACAGGAAGGCGACTACACCATGATAATGGGATACCCGGGCACCACCACAAGGTACAAGACCTCTCCGGAGCTCGACCTTCAGCTGAAGCTCAATGACATAAGGATAGCAGCCAGAACCATCAGGCAGGATATCCTCATGGAAGACATGCTTGCCGATCCTGAAATCCGCATCAAGTATGCAAGCAAATACACGTCCTCCTCGAACGGATGGAAGAAATGGCAGGGAATGAAACTGGCTTTCGGGAAACTGGACGTGACCGGCCGTGCAGAACGTGAAGAAGCAGAATTTGCCGCATGGGCTTCGGAAAAGAAGTCCAGATCGGAGAAATACGGGAAAGCCTTGGATGAAATCAGAGCCGGGGTGGAAAAAGGCACGAAGCCGAATATGCAGTTCGTCCTCGCCTCGGAAACCCTTTACCGGATAGAACTGCAGCAAATGGCTTCCAGACTGGTAAGCCTGTTCAACGCCACGCTCGGCAAGGACACCGCGAAAGATACCGTTGCAGCGCTTGAGACGGCATACGGACAGATTCTTCCCCTGTACAAGGATTACTCTGCCACGACAGACCGCAAGGTGGCGGCTGCCATGCTGGAATATTATATGGAAAATGCTTCTGAAGAACACCTTCTGACAGGCTTGTCAGCCGATTCCTGCAGACTGGATATCACAGGCTACACGGATTCCCTCTTTGAGAACAGCATTTTCGTCTCTCCGGAAAAGCTTGAAGCAGCCATAAAGGAAAAAGGCTGGGCTGCCGTGTCTGAAGATCCTGCGACAGCGCTGTCGGAACAGGTGGCCAAGGCCATATCATCCGTATACCCGGAATTGTACGACAGTGACAAGGTGCTTGCCGATGGCAGGAAGACATATACGGCCGGACTGCTTGAATGGAAAAAGGGAGAACCTTCATATCCGGATGCAAACTTCACCATGAGGCTTACCTACGGCACAGTGAAAGGATATTCTCCGAGAGATGCCGTAATCTACAGGTACTATACCACGCTGGACGGCGTGATGGAGAAGGAAGATCCTGACAACTGGGAGTTCACCGTACCGGCAAAGCTGAAGGAACTGTACCGCACCGGAGACTTCGGGGAATACGCCATGACTGACGGCAAGATGCCGGTCGCCTTCCTTTCGGACAATGACATAACCGGCGGCAATTCCGGCAGCCCGGTACTTGATGCAGACGGCAATCTTCTGGGTCTTGCATTCGACGGGAACTGGGAATCCATGAGCAGCGATGTCATGTTCGAGCCCGAACTCCAGAGATGCATCAATGTGGATATCCGCTATGTCCTTTTCATAATAGACAAGTTCGGAGGAGCAGGCTGGCTTCTCGACGAGATGGACTTGATCCGCTGACAGATCCGGAGCGGATTCCATCGGACCAGGACAAAAGATTTTCCGGACTAATACCAATACGATGAAACAGAACGAAATAATGAAAATGCTCTTCGATGTGCAGCATCCTGCGAAAGGAGACAGGAACATCGTCGAGCTCGGGATGGTGGACAAGATAGAGATCGACGGGAACAAGGTGACCGTCACCCTCGCCTTTCCGAAACACCGCGACCCTCTTGCCGAGTATCTTGTCGGAAGCACTAAAGCCGCACTGGTAAGGCATATTCCAGGAATAGAGGCCGAAGTGAAGACAATAGTAAAGGAAGACACTTCCAGAAAGCCTGCAGGCCTGAATCTCGGACTTGAAGAACTTGCAAATGTGAAACATATCATCGGAGTGGCTTCAGGCAAAGGAGGAGTCGGCAAATCCACTGTGGCAGTGAACCTTGCCGTAGCCCTGGCACGCATCGGATACAAGACAGGACTCGCAGACGCAGATGTCTACGGGCCTTCCGTCCCGAAAATGACCGGAACGGAAGGGATGATGCCGGAAGCCTTCAAGGACGGTGACAAGGAAGTGATTATGCCGCTGGAGAAATACGGGGTGAAATGGATGTCCATCGGCTATTTCGCCAGGCCGGAACAAGCTTTGATATGGAGGGGGCCTATGGCCTGCAATGCCTTGAAGCAGATGATTCTCCAGGTCAGATGGGGCGAACTGGACTTTCTGCTGATTGACATGCCTCCCGGAACAGGCGACATCCATATCAGTCTCGTCCACGACATCCCTCTCACAGGTGCAGTCATCGTGAGCACACCGCAGGCAGTCGCCCTTGCGGATGTGGAAAAGGGGGTCAACATGTTCAGAAATGAAAGCATAAGGAAGCCTATACTCGGGTTTGTCGAGAACATGGCCTGGTTCACCCCTGCAGAACTCCCGGAAAACAGATACTACATATTCGGCAAGGACGGAGGGGCAAGGATGGCGGAAAAATACGGGATACCTCTTCTCGGCCAGATACCTTTGGTGCAGAGCATCCGGGAATCGGGAGACGAGGGAGAACCTGAGGCATTGTCCTCGGGTCCTGAAGGAGAGGCCTTTGTCCTTCTTGCCGAAAAGCTTGCGGAAGCCGTCAAAAACCTGTAACGGAGCCTGACCGTTTATCTTGCATCGGATTTTCCAGGATTTCCGGTGCAAGATTTCTTGTTTGCCGGATTTATATATTCCGGAAAACAAATTGAAACGATTATGAAGATAACAGCAAGATCCATTGTACTGGCGCTGGCAGCCATTTCTGCCATACCTGCATTGCAGTCATGCATGAGCAGCAACGACGATTTCGATTACTCGCAGCTTACGCCTTCCGCCATAGTCACCGTAAAGCCGGTCGTGACCGAAGATGAGGAATATTTCTATCTCCAGCTGAACGACAAGGAGAAACTCTGGCCCGTAGAGAATTCCAGGATACCGTACGACAAGGATCGGGAAATAAGGGCATTCGTGAATTACACGGACACGGAAATGCCTGAAGATGCAGACAAGGAAACCTATTCCAGGGCCGTGAAGATAAACTGGATGGATACCATCCTGACGAAAAAGCCGGTTGTCCTGAACCCGGAGCTTTCCTCTGCTGCAGCAAGCTACGGAAGCGATCCGGTGAATATCTTCGCCGACTGGATGACCAATGTCGAAGACGGGTTCCTGACCCTGCATTTCTATACATACTGGGGAAACACAGACATCAAACATGAACTGAATCTCCTTACGGGGCTTAATGCAGACGACCCTTACGAAGTCTACTTCAAGCATAACGCACATGGAGACTATGACTATTACGAAGGTGACGGCATCGTGGCATTCAGCCTTAAAGACCTGCCGGACACCAAGGGAGAGACAAAGAAGCTGACACTTAAATTCGATTCATTCTCCGGTGTCAGGACAGCTGAATTCGACTATTGCACCAGGGAAGACTGGAGTACAGGAGAAGAAGATACACCTGAAGGAGAATAGAGGCCAACTGACAATCCGGATGAAAGGAACTTCAGAGCAGAAACTGGCATATGGACTGAGAAACAGAGACCGTACAGCGATGCAAGAGGCGTATGGTCTCTATTCCGGTTATCTATATGCCCTCTGCTCAAGGTATATTCCGGATAAAGACACGGCAAAAGATATCCTCCAGGACAGTTTCGTCAAGATTTTCTCGTCGGCGGACAGCTTCCGTTACAGAGGGGAAGGCTCCCTTAAAGCCTGGATGAGCCGGATCACAATGAATGAAGCCTTGAAACACCTCAGGAAGAATGTCCGGAAAGAAATAGCCGTCGACACGGCCAGACTGCCGGACACACCGGACGACAACGACGAAAATCCGGATACGGAAGATATCCCTGCCGCCGTCATCCATGATATGATAGGAAAACTTCCTGACGGCTACAGGACTATATTCAATCTATACGTCTTCGAAGACAAATCCCATAAGGAAATTGCCGGCCTCCTCGGCATCAAGGAAAATTCATCGGCCTCCCAGCTGCACCGGGCGAAAGCCATGCTGGCCAGATGGATAGAAGAATACAGGAAGAACCATGGAAGAGAGATGGAAAAATAATCTGCGTGACAAGTTGTCGGATTATTCCGAGCCGGCCCCCGAAGGGCTGTTTGATGAAGTCATGGCTGCCTGCGGCACTGATATCCGCAGACGGAGATACCGCATACTGGCTGCACTGCTTTCCGGTACGGCAGCTGCTGCAGCCGTAGTTCTCTCTATCGTCCTGAACAGGCCGGCTGCAGAAAGCGGTGATATCGCCATTGACAGGGGACCGGTACTGGCAGACATTGTCACGGAAACGGCAGACGACGGAAACGGGAGTATTGCGCCTGAAACCGGAATACCGGTTGGACCCGAAGCGGAAGAAGGATTTCCGGTCATGGAGGGATCGACAGACAGGGAGGAAATGACTGTCGTCCCGGAAGATGAACCGGAATCCAGAGAGGATGAAGAGGAAACGGATATTGTCCTGGAACCTGAAGAGAAAGCAACTGGAATGCCGGTGATGGAGAAAGAAGAGAAGGCCGACATGGCAGAAAAAGATGATTACAGCTGGCAGGACATACTCATAGCGGAAGCCGGCAGGCCACGGAAAGAAAGAGGCGGCGGCAGACCGTCGGTCAGTATCCATGCATCGGGGTTTGCCGGCGGCTCGGACAGACACAGCGGATACAGCCGGACGGTGGCCACGATGGCAGCTGCAGCACCAATGGCTTACGGAGACAATGCCCTGGCCGGGATAATGATGTTCAACCGCTCGAAGGAAATAAACACCGATACAAGGCATTACCTTCCTGTACGGGCCGGTGTTTCAGTATCTTACGGTTTCACTCCACGCTGGAATATCGAGACAGGCATAGTGTACTCTTATCTGCTGTCCACATCAAGGTCAGGGAGCGATTCCTATTATATTGATTCCAGACAGACTCTGCACTACCTCGGGATTCCGGTGTATCTCAGCTACGACATCTGGAAGAACAGATGGCTAAGGACCTACCTGTCTGCCGGGGGCATGGTCGAGAAATGCATATCCGGGAGTGTCAGGCAGAATTATTTCTACGGCAACGAGCACAGGAATACGGAAACAGACCGGCTGGCTGCCGGACCTCTCCAATGGTCGGTCGCGGCCTCTGCCGGTCTGCAATTCAGCATTTCCCCGCTTGTGGGTATCTATCTTGAACCGGGGCTTACATATCATTTCGACAATGGCTCCGATGTCGCGACTGTCTATTCTGAACAACCCCTGAACTTCAATCTCAATCTCGGACTCCGGTTCTCGTTATAATAACGACAGTTCGACGAATTTACGTTGTTCAGCACCAGAAAATTCGTCAAACTGTCGTTAAGGATTTCTTCGAAATCCATTTATCTTAAACCCCAGTCGCTGTAGCGCCCCTGCTCACTTTCGAATGTCCATCGGACATTCTCATGAACCGTTCACGACTTTTCAAGGGGCGTCACCCCCATTCGCCCCCTCGCTGGGGGCTCGTCGCAGGACTTTATCCTGCTCCTTCAGAGGTAGTTCGATGTCTTTCAATAAATTGAAATTCGTCGAACTTACGTTATAATAACGTCAGAATGATACCTTACGCTGCTTGAGGAGGAATTCGAAGAGTGCTCTTACACTGCCTCCGCTCCCTTCGGTAACGCTGGTCTCGAAGTAATGGACGTCGTTGAATGCAGCCACCGCCGAATTCACGAGATTCTCCAGTCCGAGCCCGCGCCGGATGAAGTTCTCGACAGCAGCCTCCGTAAGACTTTTTCTGGAAATACCTGCCGCTTCGAAATATCCGGTATCGGACTTCGTGCATACAAAGGTGAAATCTATCCTGGACGGATTCCGGCCTACGCTTTCGAGGATATCCTTGAGGACAGAGAATGAATTGTCTATACGGTAAAGCTCGCTGCGGTTCGGAGACTTTTCCGCCCATGCCCTCACCTTGTCGTTGACAGGGATTCCGGTATAGTCGATCATTCCAGGGTCTATGACGAAGACAATGGACTGCACGTTGCGGTAGAAATCCATGGCTGTCTTGTAGCTGGACGAAGACGCATTGAACTTCTCTCCCGCCACATCGTAGAAGAACAGATGATATGGTACAGGCCTGTGTCTGGAAGTGACCATGAGCTGTACGGCGCGATACCTGTTCGCCACATTTGTCTGGATACCGGCCCTGGCTGCGATCCTCCGCTGCTTGTCTTCTATCCTCGTGTCCATGTCCGCATCTATCTGCGATACGGCATAAGGATAGGCATTCTTCAGGCTGCTCAGTCCGGTGTAGAGCAGATATGACTTGCCGGAAGAACGATGGCCTACAAGACCGATGTGTATATCTGTCCCGAATGACTTCTCGGTGTCCGAATTGATGATGGTTCCGCAAGAAGGACAGCGGCGGGAGAGTCTGCCCTTGCCGTTCAGCAGCATGGTAGGCACTGCCTGGCCTGTCACAGGAGAATGCTGGTAGAATATCCCGAACATACCCGGATGCAGTTTCACCGGATGAATCCTTCCGCCGACTATATAATCCGGAGTCTTTGTGCTTCCGCAGCTCGGACACGGCCTGTGGATGCTGTATATCCTCGTCACAGCCCATTCGATACCGTTGAGCAGGGTGTTCAACACGATTATAACGGCAGCCACCGACAGGAAAAGCACCACCGGAGAGAGGAATATGAGAAGTATCACATCCCACAGGGAGACACACAGGTTGAAACCCCATCCGATCATGTTTATCCTCTTCAGGAATGCGAAACTCCAGTCAACGGCAGCATTTCCCATAATCTTCATAGAGTTCTTGAACGACAGGATAATGATGCCTATTATCAGAGGAATCAGGGCTTCGCCTGCCTTGCCGATCAGACCCAGGACACCGATTATGGTGCATATCCATCCGAACACGATAATGATATGGACTATTATCTTGAGTATCCAGGCAAGCAGCCACAGCACCCCGCCTACAAGGGCAATCACGAGGATAGACGCCAGAAAGCAGAGGAAAGCCACACCGAAGTACACCAGGACATTCAGATACCTTGATGAATCGTACATCCACAGGCGTTTCATGCCGTTCCCCAGCACATGCCGGTTGAAAGGAGGGTCGTCAATCATGCGTATGAGCACATAAATCATCCCCGCCAGAGTCATCAGCAGTACGATGGAGATCAGCACTATCCCACCGTCATAATTGTAATAGACCTCAGTGACTATCCTGTCCTTCATATCGGAAAAATATGCGCCCAACGCGCTTTTCCCGGTATTTTTTTCCACGACAACGGCCGATGCCGTCTCCTCCGCAGTATAATAGGTCAGATTCCTGGTCACGGTATAGAGGACCGACCTTCCTGACAAGGCCTTGCGCACAATCCAGTTCCCGTGGTCATCGTATTTATGGGTAAACTGTACCTTACGTATGAATGTACCGTCCTTGTAGACAGAATACCCTGTAGCCACCCCGTTTTCATCGTACTTGTAGTCGTTCCGGACGAATCCTTTCTGATCGGAATCATAGACGGTTTCGGTGTAAGAGACCCGTTTGCCGTCCTTGTATGACGCTTTGGCTTCATAGTCACCCGGATCCTGGGTCGGAGACGGTTCTTTTCCCCGGAAATAGCGGACAGGGAGATTGTTTTCATCATACTCCACAACCGTATAATACGCCGGCCTGCTCTTGCTGTTCCAGAGTTCGTAGGTCTGTATCCCGCAGAGCTGCTTCGCCTTGTTGTATTTCAATTCGTTCCTTTCGAGATGCCTGTCTATGTCCACAAGCTTGTCACCCTTGTAGACATATGATGCAACCTTCGATGTATCTCCTTCGGCAATCCCGTAAATACTCGAAATGCCGCCATCCGGCCTGAAATAATAAACCTCTGTCTTTCCCGACCCGTTTTCAGTGACTGTCAGGGACTTCACTCCAGTTCCGCCGACACAGTCATAATGCATGTACTGGAAAGGCGTGAAAAACCGGCTTTGTCCGGCGCTTCCCGATACACACCAGAGAATGGCGGACAGCGATAGCAGAAAGAATCTTTTCATAAGTCTATTTGTTGAATATTTTCCTGAATAATTTCTTTATCGTACTGTTCGACTTAAGCAGGAAATCAGACAGGTCCTTGTCTCCGCACTCTGCACAGAAGGCTTCGATATCCTTCCTGTCCCACCCGCAGTTGTCAGTGACAGACAATACCATATCCTCCCTTGATGACCTCAGCCTGCCGTTCTGCCATAATGCCAGAATGCATCCCCCGGTCAGTTTACGGTCCGCCCCGCGGTTTTCCTTGAACAGCCGCTTTATTTTTTCCGTCTCCGGAACCGTGCCGATCCAGCGGCGGAACAGACGCTCCAGATATGCCGGACTTGCTGAATGTATCCTGAATGCTGTGTTTATGAACATGTAGTCCACTGCTTCAGGAAGCTCTTTCTCTATCAGACATCTTGTCCTTTCGAGACTTTCCGCTGCAGCTCCCTGCGGTTTTATGCCCGAATCGCGGATCTCCTGCCATATCTTTTTCATGACAGGCAGGGGCAGGGATGAAAGCTTCATCACAGCCGTCCCGAAGACCTGCTGCAGTCCGAGGGATTCCATCTGGTCGCTGCCTGTCCTCGATATGAATTCCAGCAAGGATTCAATCCCCGTCCTGGCATCGGCGCCTATCCTTGACGAATAGTATTCCGATATGACCGGGGCGATGATCTTCTTCAGTTCCGGATTCAGCTGTGCCAGCCATACGAAATCCGAGAATCTCCTTTCCCCCATGGACTTCACCATCGAAGCCATTACTTCATCGGCCAGTGTCATGTCTTCCGGGAAGCTCCTGAAATACGCGAAGAGGTCCTCCGAATATTTTCCGACAGGGAAGAGCTTCCGGACCAGACTGTTCCTGTCCTTCTCATTCATTCCTGAATGCAATATGACCTGGAGCGTCTCCTGCATTTTTCCCTCGATGGCCTTTCTGTCAGCAATCCACAATATCGTATCGATGTCTTTCCCGTAATCAGTCTTTTCGAGATTTCCAGGGACGAAGAACAATGCTTCAGTGACAGCGCTTCTCCTCTCTGACGATATCTTCAGCCTGTCGGGGAAATGTCTGCGGAGTCCGTCAATCACCTGCAAAGCCTGACGGAACTCCACGCTGCCGGCTTCCGCCAGACTGCCGTCGACACATTTGTTTATCTTATTCCACAACCGCTGCTCCTGCGACGGCGACAGATGCACGGTTCCGAGCCTGCCGATCATCTGGCTGTCAAGTGCCTGAAGGGAAATGTCCATGTCCGGTTCAGTCCCGACAAAGAGGCTGTACAGGAATCCATAGTCATCATGTCCGTCTGTCTTCATGTCCAGATAGAACCGGATGAGGGAAGATGCCGTGGAGAAGTCTCCTGAAAGAATGAAATCCCTCACCTTGTCAAGAATGACATTCCCCTGGAAATTCAGTTTCCCCTGCGCAAACAGGTCTACCGTCAGGTAATTGGACTCATACAGTCCGGCTTCATTGTATTCGTCTACAAATACCATATCGTATCCGTCAGGAATTCCGCCTCCCTGCATGTAATTCGACAGATAGCATGCTCCATCCATGCATTCCTGCGGGAAAACCGCCAGCAGGCGGAGACAGTCCCCTACAAGTTTTCCGGGAGCCTTCACGATCATCTTTACCGGCAGTTCCTGCCCTGTTCCGGCGCGCCTGTTCCTGAACATCTGGAGCACACACTGCACAAACGGGACAGATTCAGGGGATACAACAAGGTTAGCCTTCACATCGGTATCCACCGTCAGGCTCTTGCGTCCGAGAAATCCGGGCTCTCCGGTCAGAAGTCCGACAAGCTCCCTGTTCGCCGGTGTACACGACCAGCCTTCAGGCACATATGCCCCCTTGTCCAGCAGTATGCCCGGCAATGCGATATCCGGTTCACTGTCGAATATCA
>CALVDT010000078.1 GCA_944326385.1 uncultured Bacteroidales bacterium
TTCCCCTTTTTGTTTTTGTGTTGCATCATTGCCCCAGACTATCCCCCCCCTATGGCTCCCGACCGAGAAGTGCAACAGTCAGCGGCCCGCGGGCCGCTGACTGTTGCACTTCGGTGTTGAATCTCCAAAAAATTCCAATGCCGCTATTCCAAAGGAGAGACAGATGACGCTGCCAAATAAGCATCCTTTCCCATATCATCAATGTTGCTTGTGAAACCCGGGCCTCCTCCGGCAACATATCCCATGCTTTCGCCTTTTTCACCGGGGCTTACCCAGAAAGCATAGATATCCCCTTTCTCAAGGATAAAGCGAAAACGGACAGTCTTGCCGGACAGATCTGACAAATCGCTGCCATGCGGATTATGTTATCACATGTGAATATATCTATTATATTTCAATAAATCATCACATATAATCCGGAAATTGATACAACATAACCGTCGGGAGCCGGTGACGCTCGCACAGGATGCAATCCCTGACGGGGTCAACAGTGCTCGCTGTCGCCGGCTTCCGACGTGTTCTGCTGGTTTGCACAGCTGTCATTTCGAGCGCAGTCGAGATGACAAAAAAGCGCGCCCCTGATGACACAAGAGGAGCACGCTACATGACAAGGAAGAGTAGGTCAGAAGGCCATTACCGGACGGACATTCAATTCATTGAACGACCTGTTGGTCTGCAGTTTGCCGGAAGCCAGAATCCTCTGGATGTCCCCGGGATTGGTTTCCGTACTCGACCAATAGTCTCCCGTAAGCGCTACTGCACCGCTGACTTTGGCAAGGGATTCATTTATGACAGGGACCTGGTCATTTGATTCAGTCCACATGCTGGTGTTCCCTTTGAACAACAATGACAATTCTTTTATCGACGGCAAATACCAGCCGCTCGCCCCGCTCTCTATCGGATTTTCCGTGCGATACTCCATTATCGCGGCCACTGCCTGCACTTCATCCAGAAGTTCCGCATCCTGTTCCAGCCTGATGGTCAGGTTGTCCTCGCCATGCCAGGCCACTTCCTTATCCTGATACCCCAGGAAAGAAACCACGAGAACCGCTCCTTCCGGAAGACTGATGGAAAATTTTCCGTCTGCATCCGTCACCGTTCCGATGAGAAGATCCTTCACCTTGATGGCAGCGCCTGCCACAGGTCCATACTCATCTATGACGACACCGGACACCTGTTCCTCGCTTTGCGGCATCGTCCCATCCGACGAGGAATTGCCTGATGCGGCATTCCACGAAAACGTGAGAAGCAATGCAACTGCAAGCAAACACATTTTAGTTTTCATGAGTTCAGTGTTATTTATTATTCAGCGGCAAAGTAAGCGGACGGCCCGGATTCCCCTTTCCAAAATTGTCCGCATATGGTATCATGGCGGTGCTCTGTACAAAATGTGCATGTTTTTGTATGAAACATGCACATCGGGAGACTCTTACCGGCCTTATCTCCGCCCGCCGTTCTTCCTGTACTGCTGAGGGGACAAGTTATAATAGGCCTTGAAGCAACGGCTGAAATAGCGGGGCGATGAAAATCCGAGAGCATACGAAATTTCAGAGATATTCGCGTCTGGAGTTCCGACAAGCATCCTTGCCGCCTCTTCCATTTTAAGATTGAGTGTGAAATCATTCGGTGTGATGCCAAGAGCCGCCTTGAAGAACGAAAACATCTTGGTGCGGCTCATGTTAAGCTCAGCAGCAAGTCCGTCCATCGAGAAATCAGAATTGTCGAAGTTCCTTCTCACTATGGCAGCCGCCTTTTCCACCACAGTCCTGTCGGAAGCGGACAGGCCTTCCGATAACGGGGCAGGAGAGGATAGCGTCTCCTTGCGGCCGAGGATGATTCTTCTGTTTTTGACCAGATTGTCGCACCTGGCCAGCAGAAGCTTCACGTTGAATGGCTTCTGGATATAGTCATCAGCACCGTAGATATATCCCATGACTTTCTCCTCCATGGAGTCACTGGCCGTCAGAAGCACCACAGGAATATAGCTGAGTTCGAGATTCGTCTTGATCCTGCGGCATAGTTCCTTACCTGAAATTCCGGGCATCATCAGATCGCTCAGGACCAGATCCGGAATAAGTTCCGATGTCATGGCCAGACCGTCTTGTCCGTCGGTTGCCTTATAGACCCTGTATGAAGGGGTGAATATCTGTTCGAGCATTTCCAGCATCTCGAGATCATCGTCTACTATAAGGATTGCAGGCTTGTCTTCCGCTCCGGCTGTATTCTGACAGGTTCCCGTATCGGCAGGCAGAGCTCCGGCCTGTATGATTTCCGCATAATCCCCGTCTATGGAATATCCGGTTTTGGAATGTCCCAGTTCCTCATGGGAGAAATGATCATTGCCCAGCAGCAGCTTCAAAGTGAATACACTGCCTTTGCCCGGTTCACCTTCGGCTTCCAGACTTCCCTTGTGGGCCTTCACTATCCCCATGGAAAGGGCAAGTCCTATTCCGGCCCCGGACACTGCATATTCGTCTCCGGAGCGGTAGAAACGCTCGAAGATGTGTTTTTTATCCTCCTCGGATATCCCTCGGCCGGAATCAGACACGGACAGCTCCGCCATCTGAAGCATTCTCCTCACTCTCAATTCTATCCGGCCGCCGTCCGGTGTATACTTGAATGCATTCGAGAGCAGATTCGATATGACCTTCTGCATCTGCACCGGATCCAACCAGACTTCTATATTCTTTTCCACAGGCTCGAACAGGTACGTGATATGCCTTGTCCTGGCATATTCCTCGAAAACCTGCCATATGTCATAGGAGAAGTCCACGAGATCCAATTGCTCCACCTTGAGTTTCATGAAGCCCTGCTCCTGCTTGCGGAAATCCAGAAGTTCCGATATGAGACGTTTGAGGCGGACAGCATTGATGCGGACCCTCTCGAGCCTGCGGGCGACCTGCGGTGAGAAAGTCTCTGACTGCAGCAGGCTTTCTATCTGCCCCGTAATCAGGGTGAGCGGGGTCTTGAATTCATGAGACACGTCGGTAAAGAAGCGCAGCTTGACCTTGTTCAGCTCTTCTATGCGCGACTTTTCCTCCTTTTCCTTTCTGAGGGTATCTGCCCATTCGCGCCGGTTTCTTCTGATCCTGTAGATTGCAAAACACAATACGGCAAGACAGGATGCGTACAGTATCCAGGCCCACCATCTGCTGTAATATGGTTTCTCCACCGTCACGGAAAGCTCGCCATAAGGCCCGTCATCTGCAGCCCCCACACCGGAACGGACCTTCAGGACATATTTCCCGGGAGGGAGATTGGTATAGTTCAGGCTGTTCGCTGCAGCGGAATTCCAGTCGGAATCGAAGCCTTCGAGCTTATAGAAATACTTTCCCTTGTCAGGCCATGACACATAGTCGGAAACCGCAAAGACGATACTCAGGTTGTTCTGGTCCGCTGACAGTCTGAGTTCTCCGGTGAAAGGCAGCGATTTGGCAAGAATACCGGAAGCGTCTGCCGGAAACACCCTCGCATTATTCACGTACAGCTCTGAAAAAAAGATACTTGCATCATCGGCACTGTCCCCGTACAGCACACTTTCATCGAAAGATACCATTCCGTTCATTCCGCCGATGAAAATCTGATTGTCCAGACATTCGTACATTCCGCCGCCGTCACCGATGGTAAACACATCCGTCTTGCCGACCGGCCGGCCCCGTCCTGTAAAAGGCGAATACAGTGTAAGTCCGGCATCGGTAGTAATCAGGATACTGTTCCGCGAGGTTTCCATGAGATTGTAGCAGTAATTGCTCGCAAGATTGTTTTCCTGCCGGCTGAGAGTCCTGAATCTGTCTGTTTCATAGTCATAGACCTTTACGCCCTGACCCGATGTAGCTATATAGACAAGACCGCTTGCACTTTCGATGATCCGGGTGACCCTGCAGGAAACGTCGGAGCTGTCCGTCCGCACCCGCTCGGGCTCTCCCGGGTCATCCGGATCCATACGCAGAAGCCCGGTCCTGTCGGCCATCCACATGATCCCGTGAGAATCTATGTCGAATGTCAGGACAGGACCGTAGGACAGGAGCAGTTCGAAACTGTCCGTATCCGGATCAAGAATCCAAATGCCGTTCCTTGCCGAGACATACAGCCGGTCTTCGTGGAAGAGCATACAGTAGATTATATTCCCGGGGCCTTCTTCCGGCCTGTCCGGATAATTGTAGAATTTGCCTGTCCGGCCATCGTACCTGCTCATTCCTCCTGTATGCGTACCTATATACAGGACATCCCGGCTCTCATCATATGCTATGGTCTTCACGTTGTCGTGCCGCACTGAATTCCGGTCTGACGCCCTGAAATACGCAAACTCACCTGTCCTTCTGTCAAGACGGTTCAGGCCGCCTCCGTCAGTGCATATCCACAGCCGTCTGTGCACATCCTCGACCATCTGTCCCACTATTGGATAATTCAGGCAGTCATCCCTGCCGTCCGCCACCACATGATACTTGAAGATGTCCCTGGTCGGATTCACATAGTTCACTCCCCCGTAATAGGTCCCGACCCATATCGTATTGTGCCTGTCCCGGCAAAGAGAGAACACCGACGGATGGGACAGAGTCCCGGGCAGTGAACTGTCGGACCTGATGGTCATATACTCGTCGCTGTATGGATTGTACACCTGCAGCCCTTCAAAAGTCCCGAACCAGATATTCTGGTCCTCGTCCTCGGCGAATTCCCTGATCTGGCGGCTGGCTACCTTGTCTTTACCATACGGTTCCTTGCGCAGAACGCCATCCCGCCTTATCGAGTATAGGCCGTTCATCCTCGAAGCTATCCACAATTCATTCCGGCTGCTTTTGAACAGGCTGTATATCTCCACCCCGGGAAGAAGGTTCCGCAACGGGCCGCAGCCATCGGAAAGATACAGACCTCTCGGAGTACCTGCCCAGAGTTTCCCGTCTTCTATCAGAAGACAGAAAATATCCGGAATCCCGAGCTTCCGCATGAATTTCTCCGAGCCTGTCGCAGCATCGTACATGAAAAGAGAGTCTCCGGCAGTATACCATGCATTGCCGTTGAATGTAGACAAGGCGCCTACCCTGTCAGGACGGATCATGTCGAAAGTCTCCTGACGGATATCGTATTTCACAAGCGAATGTTCAGAACGGATGAAGATGTCCCCGTTCCTGTCACCGACTATGCGGCTGACCTCGTTCCCGGTAAGATACCGGCTGCCGTTCTCCTGCATTCCGGCCGTTTCCGGTCTGAAAGAATGTGCAGCTATTCCGTCATACAGGTATACCCCCCCCTTGTCCCGAACCACATCCGGCCGAGGGTGTCTTCATAAATTGCCAGGACAGCAGGCTGGTCAAGACCTTGTGCCGGCCCGATTTTCCTGAAATAATAGGCATGAAGCCCCTGTTCACACAAGAGCAAAGGCAGTATCAGGAGAAGAATTATTTTAGTGTTATTGTTCAAGCGGTCAGGATTCCTTCGAAATCATTCGTCTATTTATGCCCGACAGGGCGGGTCACCAGTGAAATCAGGCGCGACTTGACGGCTGCGGCCTGCTCCGGTGTCATGAAAAGGTAAGCGCGGTTCCCTCCTCCCTCTTCGAATAAGGTGGCTCCGGCATCCGTCACTGAAATCCTGCCGGATGGAGATACCGAGAAATATTCCGGCACGTTTTCCACTGCGGCCAGCACTGCAGTCAGATCCCAGCACGGGTTGTCGTAAGGCATCTGTCCGAACAGTTTGTAAGCTTCGACAACCGGATGCGATCCCGTCCATCCGAAATCATTCTCTATGCTCGACGCAGGATAGCATACCTGCATGCCGAGTTCGAAAGGAGAAATGATTATCGGTGTCGGCCACTCTGCAAACACTTTCTGCGCTGAAAGTATATCTCCCACTACATTATACTCATGATGCGCAGTATCGGAGACGCTTCCGGCCATGGCATAAACGGCCTTTACCTTTCTGGACACCAGATCTTTCCCGCAGAGATCCGAGTAACCGTCCGCCTCAGACCCGAGCAGTCGCGCAAGATTCGTCAAAAAACCGACGGAGACTATGACGACAGAGGTGTCCCGGGCTTCCGACAATGTCTTCCTGTACAGATCGACAGATTCAGGACATGCATCATAGCCGGAATGTGTCCTTCCGAACAACGGCAGTCCGTCCTCCGTCTTCATGTCGGCTATCCTGCGGGTATAGGCTGTACTGTCCGCCACGCATCCGGCCCCGTCACGGATGATACCGACAGGTATGTCCGGATAGCCGTACCATGTACCCATGATATCGAGGAATTCCGGGCCCGCAAGCCCCTCCTTGTTCAGGACGATGGCCTTGAGATCGATCTTTCCCTCATCCATGTATTTATAGAGCATGTCCAACGCCAGCGCATCATCCACGTCATTACCCATATCGGTATCGAAAATGACAGCCGCCCCACCTGGATCAGCTTCGCCTGCGTTGTGACACGACATTGCTCCTGCCGCCAGCAGGAGCAACGGGAATACGAATAATCCGACAGGTCTCATGAATTGCAGATTTGAATTCAACAAATCTCGCAAGAATTCCCCGGATCAGAATGTCACTGTACATTCTGCTGGGCCTGAGCCGCAGCCTGACGGGCAGCCATCACTGATTCCAGAGTCTTGTCTTCCGGAATATTCAGGGCAGCACGCGCCTCCGGAGTAAGATCGATGCTCTGTGCAGAATCGATATACAGCAAAGTGGAAGCATCATAGACATAGATGACGCCTTTCTCTTTTGCCAGATTGCGGACCACATCCTGCGCCTTCTGGTAAATAGGAGCCATCAACGTACTTTCAAGCTGGTTCATATCCTGCTGGATGGCCTGCTGGAATTCCTGTATCCTGGTCTGGATGTCAGTCAGTTCCCTCTGCTTGCTTTCCCTTACCGTAGGAGTCCAGGTCTCCTGCTTCTGGTTATACTGGTCATATTTGGACTGGAATTCCGCAACCATACTTGAATATGTCTCCTGCGCTTCCTTGTTTGCAGCCTCGAACTGTACCATGGCTGAATCAGCTTCCGGCATGAGCTGTACCAGCTCGGAGAAGTTGACATGGGCGAATTTCGTCTGCGCTGTTGCAGCAAGGCTGAACAATGCTGCAGCTGCTGCGGTCAAAATAACTTTTTTCATGCTATACTTATTATGTAAATTACTTTCTTGTATGGAATTATTCTGCTAATATACAAAAATTACGGATATCAGAACTGCTGTCCTATCACGAAGTGGAACTGGCTGCCACCGTTCACCGGATCATCGAAGCCCCATCCCCAGTCGACTCCGAGAAGGCCGACCACCGGAAGATAGACTCTGACGCCGACACCTGCAGAGCGCTTGATCTGGAACGGATTGAAGTCCCTTATGTCCGACCAGCAGTTTCCGCCTTCAAGGAACACAAGAGCGAAAATAGTGGACTGAGGCTGCAGGACTACCGGATACCTGAGTTCGACAGTGAACTTGTCGTAGACATTTCCCGAATAGGCATAACCCTGAGTGCTGTACTGGGTCAATGCATAAGGAGTCAGGGAGTAGTTCTCATAGCCTCGCAGCGATATCACTTCCTGCCCGTACGTGTTATAACCCGACATACCGTCTCCTCCGACAAGGAATCCTTCGAATGGAGAATATCCCCAGTTCCTGTTATAATAGCCGAGATACCCGAACTGCGCCCTGGCCATCAGGACAAGATCCCCGACGAGCTTGGTATATACGGTACCCTTGAACGACCACTTGTGATACTCTATCCATCTGTACCGGTCGCGAGAACTCTGCATACTGTAATCTATGTCTTTCCACGAAGCGGCCGTAGTAGGACGTCCGTTGTCGTCAAGCACGCCTTTGTTCTTCTTCCTCAACAGGGAATAAGGCGGGGTGAACTGCAGCGAAAGGCTGAACTCCGAACCCTGACGGGGATAAATTATCTGGTCGGTGGAATTCCTCGACAGACTTATGGTATAGCTCAGGTTGTGCGAGATGCCGGAATCGAATATGAAACTGCCGGGCCATTGCTGGAGACGGTATGTCTGCCAGCTGAGCTGATTGTACAGGACAAAATAGTTGTCCGGCCACTTCAGTCTGTTTCCGATTCCTGCCGCGACACCGTAGACTTCGAAGAATTCATCGTTGTTGAACACATCGAAAATAGGGTATGAGTTGGTCTGCCGCGAATAATATGCGGAAATACTCAGCGACGTAGGTTTCTTGCCGAACAGCCAAGGCTCCATGAAACTGGCCGAGAGGCTCGTATAATATGTTCCGTTGGTCTGGAATCTGATCGCCAGGTTCTGGGCATCTCCAAGCGGCACGGGTCGCCATGCAGACTTGTCGAAGAACCTCCTGGTGGAGAAATTGTTGAAGCTGACCCCGACAGTGGCGACAAAGGTGTTGCCGCCCCAGCCTCCAGACAGTTCCAGCTGGCTGGACGGCTTTTCCGTCACATTATAGACAAGATCCACTGTATTGTCCAGCTGGTTAGGTATGATGGAATAGCCCTTGGTAGGATCCGTTATCGATTCTGGATCGAACTGGCCCAGAGATGCTATTTCCCTGATGGAACGCTCGAAATCCGTCTGGCTGAACAGATATCCCGGCCGTGTGAACACCTGGCGTCGTACCACCCTCTCGTTTGTAAGGTCGTTGCCGTTGATGATGATATTGTTCAGTGTGGCAGGCTTGCCCTCCACAATCCTCATTTCCACATCCACGGAATCCCCGTCGATATTCAGCTCCACAGGCTGGAGGTTGAAGAACAGATATCCGTTGTCCCTGTACAGTTTTGACACATCGTACTCATTCTGCTTTCCGCCGCCGAACAGTCTGTGCTCCATGGTCACGACATCATAGACATCCCCTTTGTTTATCATGAGCACGGCATTGAGGTCATCCGTGGAGTACACGGAGTTTCCTGTCCAGGTTATGTTCCTGAAATAGTACTTCTTGCCTTCGTCTATCTCGAAATCTATCTGGAGACGTCCCGGCTCCACATAATACATGGTGTCCTTTATGATTCTCGCATCCCTGAATCCTGCTTCGTTGAAAGCGCTGATAAGCCCTTTCTTGTCATTTTCGTACTCTTTCTCGTTGAATTTCTTGGAACTGAAGAAATTTATCAGACGCTTGTCCTTGGTCTTCTTCATGGCTCGGACAAGCTTGCTTTCCTTGACACTCAGACTGTCGCCGAACGTGATCTTCTGGATTTTCACCTTGGGGCCTTTGTTTACGGCGAAATTGACGGTAATGGCGCTCTTGATGAGACTGTCCCGTCTGGTGGTAATCTTGACCTCGGTCTGCAGGAAGCCTTTTTCCTTGTAATACCTCTTGATTATGTCAGTGCATGTCTTGGCCACGTAATCGGAGAATTCCCCGCCCCTTTTCAGGTTCAGCCTTTCCTCGAGTTCCTTCTTTTCCCCTGTCTTCACGCCTGAATAAGTCCAGCGGGACATCCTCGGCCTTTCCACAACCCGTATCTTGAAGAATGCCGTATCCCTGGATGGCGCTATGGAATCGATGACCATGGTCACGTCTTCAAAATACCGCTGAAGCCACAATCTGGTGACCACCGCCGAGAACTCCTCTCCCGGGACAGTAACCTTGAAGCCGGGCTGGATTCCGGAAATCTTGATAATCTGGTCCGAATTGATGTATTTGTTACCCTCTACAGAAATCCCGCCTACTATATATTCCCTGGGATTATTATAATCAACAGTAATTTCCCCTTCGCTTACCTGGGCCCGCAGGCCTGTCACCGACAACAGCAGAAAAAGCAGAAAAGAAAAAAGACGTCCCATTTTCATCGTTAATTCAAATTCAAAGCTACAAATATAAAGCAATTATTTAACTTTCCCATAACGTCTGTCCCTTTTTGAATATGTGCGGAGGGCGTCCACGAACTCCTGTCTTCTGAAATCAGGCCATAACACGTCGCTGAAGAGCAGCTCGGAATATGCCCCCTGCCACAGGAGATAATTGCTCAGCCGCATCTCACCCGATGTGCGTATGATAAGGTCCGGATCAGGGATTCCTGCAGTGACCAGATAACCGTCAAACCCGTCGGGGCCCATGGCCAGAAGCCTTTCTCTGCCGGCAGGATCGCTGGCCAGGACGTCCTCGGCATACCTTCTTGCAGCCTGCATGATATCCCATTTCCCGCTGTAGCTAAGAAAGACTATGAGGGTCAGCCTTGAATTTCCGGCAGTCCCGGACATGCAGTCATCGATGGCCGCATTCAGGCTGTCTCCGAGTCTGGTCCTGTTCCCGAGGACCATGAACCGTATGCCGTTATCCAGGAAATTGGAAAGCTCCCCGATCATGGACTTGAACATCAGCTGCATCAAAGTGTCAACCTCATCCTGCGGCCGGCCCCAGTTCTCCTCTGAAAACGCATAGAGAGAAAGATATTTCACACCGCATTCTACAGCGGCTTCCGTACAGGCCCTGACGCTTTCCACGCCTTCAACATGACCGGCAGTCCTCTCCAGGCCCTTTTCTCTGGCCCATCTGCCGTTTCCATCCATGATTATGGATACATGGACAGGGACATTATCGATATTTTCCATAGTAAATTATCTTCCGTTTCTGATATCTTCACCCCAGAACAATTTGGTGGTCAGCGCCTTTATGAAATTGGCCCCATGCATGCGGATGCGTTTCAACGAAAACTGCGCCACCGAGATGTCCATTCTGAATCCCGAGGAAACCTCCATGCTCCTGTTGTCTATGGTGAAGAACACTTTTTCTTCCCTCGCCCTCAAAGATAATGAAATTTCCGATGTGTCGGGCACCACAAGCGGCCGGACATTCAGATTGTGCGGTGATATGGGAGAGACTATCAGGACTTTCGATTCAGGCATGACTATCGGACCGCCTGCACTCAATGAATATGCAGTAGAACCGGAACTCGTGGCCACGAGAAGTCCGTCCGCCCAGTATGTCGGCAGAGGATTCCCGTCTATGCTGACATCCACTCCGAGCATTGCAGGTCCGGCCCTGTGGACTGTAATCTCGTTCAACGCATACGGATATACGGTCCTGAACTCCTCCTCCCCCGACAGGAAAGATGCATGAAGCAATGTACGCTCCTCCACCGAATACCTGCCGGCAAGGACTCCGCCTACCGCCTCGTCCGGAGTGTTTTCCGAAAGGAAGCCGAGCCGTCCGAGATTCACGCCCAGCACCGGTATCCCGCTGTCCCCGACAATGACAGCCGACGACAGGAATGTCCCGTCACCGCCTACGCTGACGAAGATGTCCGTATTGTCAGCTATGACCGGAAGGCTGTCATCCACTTCATAGACATCACATCCGCCTGATCTGAAACGTTCTATCAGGCCTGTATATCTTGCATCTGTCTCAAGACGCCTGTTTCTCAAATAAACCGCGATTTTCATATTGCATGTCTGTCCAGACTTCAAAATTACATTTATTTCCATGATGACGAGTAATTTTTCCAATATTTTGTAATTTTGCCGACTGTTTTCAGACAATTCCGGAACAGTTGATAACAATGACAAATGACACGGCTCAGCGTAAACATAAACAAAATAGCCACATTGAGGAATGCACGCGGCGGGAACATGCCTGACGTGGAGAAAGCTGCAGTGGACTGCGAACGGTTCGGGGCGGAAGGGATCACCGTACACCCGCGCCCGGATGAGCGGCATATCAGATACTCCGATGTCAGGGCACTGAAACCGCTGCTGACGACAGAATTCAATATCGAGGGGAATCCCATCCCGTCATTCGTGGATCTGGTAAGTGAAGTCAGGCCAGCCCAGGTCACCCTCGTACCTGACGCGGCTGATGCCATAACATCCAACGCCGGATGGGACACATTGAAGCACAGGGATTTCCTCACTGGAATCTGCTCCGGCTTCCATGCTCTCGGAATCCGGACATCCATATTCATAGATCCCGTACCTGCGATGGCAGAGGGGGCTGCAGCATGCGGCTGCGACAGGGTGGAGCTGTATACGGAAAGCTATGCCAGGCTTTACGGTTCCGGCCGGGAAGCGGCCATTGCCCCTTATCTCCAGACGGCCATGGCAGCGAAAGACTGCGGACTGGGGCTGAATGCGGGACATGACCTTAATCTTGAAAACCTCGGATATTTCCTTGAGACCATTCCCTGGACAGACGAGGTCTCGATAGGCCATGCAATCATCTGCGACGCACTTTACATGGGGCTTGAAAAGACCATCAAGGCATATCTGTCCATCACAGGAAGAACGGTCCGGGAAAGATAAAATCGCGAAGAGCCTTTCCGGTTCGGATTTTCTTCATATCTTTGTATAATACTTGAAAATAAAACATAATTCAATGAAAAACGTATCACTTATCTTCAGCATCATCGCTGTCGCTGTTGCTGTAGCAGCAGGAGTATTTTCACTGACCGGCGGTCAGAATTCAGAGAAGAACATGGCATCAGGAGATCAGGATTCCACATATGTGGCCAAAGCCACTTCCGGAATCGTCTACGTGAATCTGGACAGGATCGTGCAGGAGTACGATATGGCAAACGACCTCGGTGCAGTCGTAGAGACAAAAGTGAAGAATATCCAGGATGAGGTCAACAGGAGAGGCAAGCAGCTGGAAGACGAGATGGTGGATTTCCAGAACAAGATAAACAAGGGCCTGCTCACGCGTTCCGTGGCTGAAGTCAGGGGACAGGAACTCCAGCAGAAGCAGGCGGAATTCAACGAGTACGCCAACCAGAAGAACAACGAGGTGATCGAAGAGCAGACTGTCATGATGAACCAGATAGCCGATGCCATCCAGACATTCATCACCAAATACAACGAGGAGAAGAAATACACCATGATACTCACCAACCAGAGCGGTGTGCCGGTGATCACAGCCGACCCTTCCCTCGACATCACTGACGATGTCATCGCCAGGATAAACGAGGAATACGTCAAGGAGAAGTCAAAAAACAG
Organism: uncultured Bacteroidales bacterium; assembly: GCA_944326385.1. GTDB lineage: Bacteria > Bacteroidota > Bacteroidia > Bacteroidales > UBA932 > Cryptobacteroides. The sequence continues at coordinate 12,907 of CALVDT010000078.1, forward strand.
CAAATAATTGAGAATAGCCATTCTTTCCTGCTTCTACCCGTACCGCGGAGGGATATCCCAGTTCAACGCATGTCTTTTCGAAGAACTGGGGAAGGCTCATACCGTAAAGGCGTTCAACTTCAGAAGGCAGTACCCGGGGCTTCTGTTTCCAGGCAAGACCCAGTATGTCACGGAAGATGACGAGGCAGCGAGAATAGACAGTACGAGGATACTGGACTGCGCCAACCCGTTCACCTACCTGTCCACACTGGATGCAATCCGCAGATGGAATCCGGATCTGCTGGTGACCAGATACTGGATGTCATGGTTCGCCCCTTCTCTGGGATATGTATCCAGAGGGATGAAAGGAAAGTGCAAGGTCATTTCCATACTGGACAATGTCATCCCGCACGAACCAAGATTCTTCGACACTCCGTTCACGAGATATTTCCTTCACGGCAATGACGGATTCATCACCCTTTGCGATGCCGTGGCGGAAGATCTCCTGAAACTGGAGCCGGAAGCGAGATACAAGGTCCTGCCGCATCCCCTGTATTCCCATTTCGGGGAAAAGAAAGACAGAACCGCCTCTGAAGACAAGCTCGGGCTGGAACACGGAAAGAAGAATATCCTCTTCTTCGGACTGATACGCGACTACAAAGGACTTGACATCCTGCTGGAAGCATTCGCAGGACTGGACGACAGTTATCAGCTTGTCATTGCCGGGGAGCCCTACGGCTCATTCTCGAGATATGAAGACCTTATTGAAAAAGCAGGGAAGGAAAGGATACACACCTTTCTGCACTACATCAAGGATTCGGAAGTGTCCGACTTCTTTTCTGCTGCAGATGTATCGGTCCTGCCATACAAAAGCGCCACGCAAAGCGGCATAAGTTCAGTATCGTATCACTTTGAGGTCCCCATGATAGTAACCGATACCGGAGGACTGAAGGAAACGGTAGGAGACAGGGGCACAGGCATTGTGGCCGGGGAGATTTCACCGGACTGCATAAGAAAGGAGATACTGTCATATTTCGGGGACCCCGGAATAAGACAGGAATGCGTCCGGAACATCCGGAAAGTCAAGGAAGAATTGTCCTGGGGAAGATTCTGCTCAGGACTGGTAGATTTCAGCAAGACATTATAAAGTTCAACTGATGAAACATCTGTTCTATATTCCACTGTTCCTTATTCTGGTTTCTGCTGCATCAGCGGAAGTTTCAGCACAGGACTATACGCCTGTCCCGGTGACCATTTCCAAGGAGAAAGTCAGGATGGACGGGAAAGTTTACTATTCCCATATCGTACTGGAAAGACAGACCCTGTATTCGATCTGCAAGGCGTATAACGTGACGATGGAGCAGATATACGAGGTGAATCCGTCGGTAAAGGAGGAGGGGCTCAAGAAAAACGCCATTATCCTGATTCCCGCGACCGGAGAGAAGGGCCAGATCGCGGAGCCTGTGCAGGTCACGATTGAAACACCTGCAGCGGATACCGCCAGACAGCCGGTCGAAGGCGAGGATTACATAATACATGTCGTGAAATGGTACGAGGATCTGGACGCCATCTCCGAGAAATACAATGTCTCGGTCGAAGAGATAAAAACGGCCAACGGTCTGAAGGGACGCAAACTGAAAAGAAGACAGCAGCTCAGGATTCCGTTGACGAAGTCCGGTATTGCAGGAGTGGAGCACGGCAGCGATTCGACAGCGGTCTCGGATTCGGTGGCACAGGAAGCGGTCTCCGGACCGGCTATCGCCGCCATCGGAAGAAATGAGGTCAATGCCATTCTTCTGCTTCCTTTCAATGCAGGTGCCGAGAAGCCGCGGAGCGGGAGCATCGACTTCTACTGCGGTGCACTCATGGCGGTCAAACAGTCGGGAGACAAGGGCATGGACATAGAGCTAAGCGTCTATGACGTAGAAGACGGGACTGTTCCTGTCACGGACGAGAGATTCAAGGAAAGCGACATAGTCATCGGACCTGTATCCGCATCGGCACTTGCAAGGCTGCTGTCCGGATGTCCGGCAGGGACAAAGGTGGTGTCTCCGCTGGACCACAAGGCTGAATATCTTGCTGAAGGTCACCCGGGATTCATCCAGGTGCCTGCATCCACACTTTCCCTTTACGGGGATCTGGCCGGATGGATCAAGGAAGACCTGAAGGTCCCTGACGAAAAGGTGATAGTAATCTATGAAAAAGGCTCCAGAAACATAGAGGAGCTCGGGGCGATGAATACCATTCTCGAGAAGGACGGCATTCCATTCAGCACTTTCTCATACAGCATTCTGGAAGGGCGCGATGTACAGACGCCTCTTATGGAGATGATGACGGACAAGGCAGTGAACCGTGTTCTTGTCATGTCCGAAAGCGAAGCCTTCGTAAACGATGTGGTAAGGAATCTGAACCTTATCATCCATGAAGAATACGACGTGGTGCTTTATGCATCATCCAAGATAAGGGGATTCGAGACCATCGAAGTGGACAATCTCCACAATACAAGGCTTCACACTTCTCTGTCATACTATATCGACTACGAAAATGCCGATGTAAAGGATTTCGTGAAGAAATACAGGGCTTTGTACAACACTGAACCGACTCCGTTCGCATTCCAGGGCTACGACATAGCCACCTTCTTTTTCCAGCTGTGTGCCGACTACGGCAAAGACTGGGAAAGGCATCTCGGCTCTTCGGCAAGGTCGATGCTCCAGGCGGATTTCAGGTTCATGAAGGAAGGCGAGGATGACGGATTCGTCAACACCGGAGTGAGAAGGATTGTCTATGGACCGGACTATTCAGTGACTCTGGAATAGGATCATTCCGACAGAAGCAAGGCTCGTGCGTTAGCAATGGCCGCCTCGGTAAGGACTGAACCGCTAAGCATTCTGGCGATTTCAAGGACTCTCTCTTCATGGGAGAGTCTTTTCATTTCAGAGACAGTCCTGCCGTCGGAGGAATTCTTGGAAACGACATAATGCGCTGTCCCCTTGGCTGCCACCTGAGGAAGATGGGTGATGGCGAATACCTGCATATAATTGCCCATACCGCAGATTACAGTGCCCATCTTGTCTGCGACACTTCCGGACACTCCGGTATCTATTTCATCGAAAATCATGGACGGCATCCTGGTATATTTTGCCATTATCGCCTTCAGGGCAAGCATTATCCTGGACATTTCTCCTCCTGAAGCGCATTTCGATATGTCGGCAAGATTCCGGCCTGTAGATGAAAAGCCGTAGAGTACGGTATCTGCTCCGTCGCTGTTCATTGCAGCCGGCGTCAATGAAATCCTGAAATCCGCATCTGCGAGCTCCATGGATGCAAGCAGACCCTTGATGGCCTCTGACAATCCTGCCGCTGCCTGCCTTCTCGAATCCGAAAGTGCCGCAGCCGCTTTCTCTGCAGCCGCCTTCTCTGCAGCAATCTGTTTCTGGAGTTCCTCCCGTCTTTCATCGGAAAAAGCCATGCCGGAAATTTCATTGGAGAGGTCATCCCTGACAGATATGAGTTCTTCCACAGTACTGCAGGAGAACGCTCTCAGCAGTGAATACAGCAGAGAGAGCCTCTCCTCGACTTCTTCCAGGCGTCCTTCCTGTACCTCTGTCCCGGAATTTATTTCCGAAAGTTCCGAAATGATGTCCTCTATTTCAAGACGGCTGCTTTCGAGACGTTCAGACAGCGACGACACCGAGGGTACAAAGCCCGATATCCTGTCCAGATTTCTGGATGCCTCCCTGAGCAGCACAGGGACAGCCGACACCCTGTCTCCCGCATCGGCAGGATCCAGCAGATTTTCAGCCGCACACAGACACTCCTTTATCTCTTCTGCATTGGCAAGCTGCTTCTGCTCCAGTTCCAAGGCTTCCAGTTCACCTTCATGCAGGCCGGCTGACACAAGCCTTTCGAGTCTGGATTTCTTATAATCATATTCTGATTCGGAAGCTGCCATGGCCTTTTCAAGCTGTTCCAGTTCGGAAACAAGGCCGCAATACTTTCTGAAGTGCACTCTGTATCCGGACAACAGGCCGGCATTTCCGGCAAAATGGTCCAGAAGCGACATCTGGAAACCCTTGTCCGACAGAAGCAGGGTCTGATGCTGTGAATGTATATCCACAAGACCGGAAGACAACGAAGAAAGCAGCTGTACTGAGACAGGGGAATCATTCACAAAGGATCTGGACCTCCCGGACGGATTGACCACCCGGCGTATCGTAAGCCGGCCGTCATTCCAGTCGACATCATTGTCCTCAAGCATCTGCCTGAGACGGTCGTCATCCTTGCCTGTCTCGAAATCGCCCTCGACGACACAATTGTCCGACGCCTCCCCTATGACGGAAGCATCGGCCCGGGCACCAAGAAGCAGGGACAAGGCCCCGAGCAGGATCGATTTTCCCGCCCCGGTCTGGCCCGTAATTATGATCAGCCCCTCCGGAAATTCGGTATCCAGAGAGTCTATAAGCACATAGTTCCTGATGCAGAGCCGTTTGAGCATTCCTTATTCCTGATCTTCCTTCTTTGCCATCCTGTAATAGACTTCCCCGTCCTCGAATTCAGAAATGGCGACAAGGGCAGGTTTAGGCTGTTTCTCGTAGAATTTGGAAATCTCTATCTGTTCCCGGTTCTCGAAAACCTCCTCCATGGTATCCCTGTCATTCTTGAAGTCCTCGAGCTTGCGGGTCAGTTCCTTCTTCTCCGCTATTGCTATCTGGTTTGCCCTCTTGGCAAGGATCACTACCGATTCATAAATGTTTCCTGTCGGAGCTGCGATATCGCAGAGATTTCTTGTTACGGTGTTTGTAGGTATCTTTTTGTTCATATCAAAAATATTTCTCTATTAGATTATACATCCGGGAAGCATACGGGTTTCATTTTTTTCTCTTGCCGTTGTCTTTTTCAGCTTTTCTGATCTCTTTCGAGACATTCTTCGCTGTCTGGCGCACCTCTGCACCGGCGTACCTGCCGAGTTCCCGCTGCGCCCTGCGGTAAAGCAGATCGAGTTCCCTGATATAGTCCGAGTCTGGATATTCTCCCTTGAAGTTCAGATAGTCATCCACGAATGTCATGTATCTTTCCTTCTGCTTCTGGTGGACACTGAGCTGGGCGTACTTGTATGACGACATGGCGATATAGTACAGGATATCCTCCCTGTATATGTTCTCGGCATCGTCCTTCAGGACATTCCTGAATGCCACTCTGGAAGCTATGTAATCCTCCATCTTGTAATACAGCCGGGCCGCTTCGTAGGCCTTGGTATCGAGACGGGTCTCGAGGTCATCCATCATCTGCCGGCAGGTCTCCATGTGCACTGAATTCGGATATTCCTGCATATATTCCGATATGGCGTTCATCGCCTTGTATGTCGGAGTCTGGTCCAGTTCGTAGCGCAAAGTGGACCTGTACAGACAGTCGAGCCTGAGGAACCTTGCTTCGGGTGCGAACGGACTGCGGGGGAAATATTCCAGGAAATGGTCAAAATTCGTCTCTGCGGTGTAATAATCCCTGAACCTGTAATTGCTCAATCCCCAGTAATACTGTACCGTATCGTCTTTCTCGCTTCCTGTGGTCAGGACGGAAAGGGACTCGAACAAGGCTGCCGCCTTGGAATACTTCCTGTCGTTGTAATATGCGAATGCCGCTTCATACTTCTCGTCAATGTCATTGCTGTTCAAGAGAAGTTCATACTGTGATTTGCAGGAAAGAAGGAGCAGAGCTCCTGAAAACAATATAAGTATCCGTCGCATTTTCATGAAATTATCTATGAATTAAGGAACCTTTCTGCATCAAGGGCTGCCATGCATCCGGAGGCAGCGGCAGTGACAGCCTGTCTGTACATGGGATCCTGCACATCTCCGGCTGCGAAAACCCCATCCACGCTCGTCCTGGTCGTCTTGCCGTCCGTGACAATGTAGCCGTTGCTGTCGGTCTCCAGCCATCCGGCAAAGAGATCCGAATTCGGATGATGCCCGATAGCGAGGAAAAATCCGTCTACCGCAATATCGAACACTTCCCCGTCCTTCCTCAGCAGTCTCGCACCGGTGACCCCGGAATTGTCTCCGAGAATCTCCTTTGTGCTGCAGTTCCACAGGATCTCTACGTTCGGTGCGTCCATCACTTTCTTCTGCATGGCAGGTGATGCCCTCAGCACATCGCGCCTGACAATCATGTAAACTTTTTCGCAGATGTTCGAAAGATAGGACGCCTCTTCGCATGCAGTATCGCCTCCTCCGACGACAGCGACCTTCCGGTTTCTGTAGAAGAAACCGTCGCAGGTGGCACAGGCCGAAACACCCATACCCTTGAATTTCTCCTCTGATTCAAGGCCAAGATATTTTGCAGTGGCACCGGTCGCGATAATCAAGGCATCGGCGGATATCCGTGTGTCTCCGTCTATCGTCAAAGTGAAAGGCCGGGAAGACAGGTCTGCATCTGTGACAAAGCCATTCCTCAGGTCTGCACCGAGCCTGACGGCCTGCCGTCTCATCGTATCCATGAGTGTCTGGCCGGAAATCCCGTCCTCGAATCCGGGGAAATTCTCTATGTCCGTGGTCGTGGTCAGCTGGCCTCCGGGCTGGAGTCCTTCATAAAGGACAGGTGAAAGATTTGCCCTGGAAGCATATATCGCCGCCGTATATCCGGCAGGTCCGCCACCGATGATAAGGCATCTGACTTTTTCCATATCAAGCATTTTAACTTGCAAATATAAACAATTTTCAAAGATTGCAGAAGTGCTTCCTGACAAGTTTGTAGACAGAGGTCACAATGCAGTCAGGCAATACCGCCGCAACCGGACGGAAAATATGGTTTACCAGCCCAGGCATCAGCTGTTTCCGCCTCCTGAACATCGCCTTCAGAGCCTTCTCCACTGCCTTCTGCGGAGGAATCATCACAGCTATGCTTACCGCAAGTTTCCGCAGCGAAGGCTTCAATGGATACAAAGGGGTGTCCACGGCTCCGAAACAGGCAGTAGTCACACTGACTCCCGACCCGCTGCATTCTATCCTGAGGGATCGCGAAAAAGCCTTTATGAACCTCTTCGTGTTCGCGTACATGCCAACTGCCGGCCAAGGCATCCACGCAGCCAGGGATGATATGTTGAGTACATATCCATGGCCGCGTTCCTTCATCAAAGGCACGAATTCCCTGCACAGCATCAGCGGGGTGTAATTATGCACCATCATGATGGTCGACAGCATACGTCTGTCCGCAGAGGCTGTCTCTTTCAGGAAAAACAGCCCTGCATTGTTTATCAGGATATCCACCTGCATTCCGGCATCTCGCACGGCTGCCGCTATCTTGCCGGCCGCATCCATTTCCGAAAGATCCTGCTGCAGGACAAGCACCCTGGGCTCCCGATGTCCGGCATCCGCACTGGCGGCAGCTGACGCCGCCGAAGCCCTTATCTCCTCAGCCGCAGAGGCGAGCCTTTCGGCGGAAATGTCGACAAGGACAAGATTATAGCCGTTTTCCGCAAGCTTCAGGGCATAAATCCGGCCCATTCCTCCGGCTGCCCCGGTAATCAATGCCGTTGATTTGAAATCCCCGAACGGGATAGCTTTACTGTTCATCATCTTACAAATTTCTCAATTTTGAATATTTCAATTTTATTTTGTCCGGTATGCTTTTTTTTCTATTTTTGCACCAGCAAAAACCCATATATGAATACCCAGGCCCAGAAACCGAATATAGAACAGTTCAAGAACATACTCAGGATGCATTCATTGAAGGCTACGCCTCAGAGGATCGCTGTCCATGAAGCAATGCTCAAGCTTGGGCATGCGTCTGCCGACATGGTGACGGATGAAATACAGAAGAACGGCAACACGAAAGTGACCGTGGCGTCCGTCTACAACATCCTGACAAACATGGCCATGTTAGGCATATATCATCACAGGCTGAGTTCCAACAACAAGATGTATTTCGATGTAAACACCTTCAAGCATTTCCATATCTACGACTGCGAAAACCATCAGTACAAGGACATAATCGACAACGAATTCGTGGAGATGGTCGAGAAATACTTCAACAGGCGCAGATTCCGCGGATACAGTATCGAAAACATCGACATCCAGCTTATCGGCCGCCCGACCAGACGGAAAAAAAGTGCAAATCAGCCATTCTGAATCCTTGACTGCCTTCTGTTCCGTTCGGCTTTTACCATACAGAATATCAGCGCCGCCAAAGCCGATGCACCTCCTGCCGCATACCCTATGACGGGGTTAAGATGAAGCCCGCCGGATATGTAAGGAGCCATGATGAAGTAGCTGACGCAGATGAATGTCAGGAATGTCGCCGGGACCGATGTCATCCAGTGAGGCTTGCCTGAACGGACAAGGTAGGCTGTTATCGTCCAGAGGACAAGCACAGCCAGTATCTGGTTGCATATCCCCACATAGTTCCAGACAGTCGAGAAATCTGCCATGCAGAAGAAATAGGCCACTACGAATATGGGGGCAGACACCAGAAGCCGGTGCGATATCTTCTTCTGATCGAACTTGAAAAGGTCAGCCAATGTCAGGCGCATACTTCTGAACGCAGTATCTCCTGAAGTGATCGGACAAACCACAACACCTATCACGGCGATGACCGCTCCTACCTTTCCGAGCCAGCTCTTGCATATCATGTCGACCGCTATCGCCGGAGTCACTTTCGTCAATTCCCCGTTTATCATGATGCCTTTCGTGGCAGCATCATTCAATCCTTCGGGACCTCCGAAGTAAGCCATTGCGGCACTTGCCCATATCATTGCCACTATCCCTTCCGCAACCATGGCTCCGTAGAATACCGGACGCCCGTATTTCTCATTCTTCAGGCATCTGGCCATCAGCGGAGACTGGGTGGAATGGAAACCGGATATGGCACCGCAGGAAATCACGATGAAAAGCATCGGAATCAGGATATTGTTCTGAGGATCGGCATGATAGTTCTTCAGTGTGCCGAAAGTAAGTTCCTGCATTTCCAGATTTCCGGTGATGTCCCTGACCAGCATAGCGCCTCCGACTCCGAGAGCCATGAAAAGCAGGGCCGCCCCCATGAACGGATATATGGAACCTATTATCTTGTCTATCGGGAGAAGCGTGGCGAGAATATAGTAAATGAAAATAATGTATAGCCACCATGCCTTGTCCCAGCCTGTCAGGGACTGCATGAGATCTGCAGGACCTGTGACAAATGAAACCCCGACAGCCAGCAGCAGGAAAGGGACGAATACTGTCATGAAGGTTTTCGCTCCTTTGCCGAGGTATTTCCCTGTCAGATCAGGCATGTTGACGCCATCGTTCCGCAACGAAAGCATTCCGGAGAAATAATCATGGACCGCTCCCATGAAAATACAGCCGAGAACTATCCAGAGATATGCCGCCGGGCCATATGCGGCACCCATTATGGCACCGAATATCGGTCCGAGACCGGCTATGTTGAGGAACTGGATCACGAACACTTTCCATGTAGGCATGGCCTTATAGTCCACACCGTCGGCATCCTTGACGGCAGGCGTAGTGCGTTCCGGGTCCGAGCCGAAGAATCTGTCCACGAATTTGCCGTATATCAGATACCCGGCCACGAGTGCAAGAATAGACAGACAGAATGTAATCATATCTTATTTCATTTTTCCCAGGAAACATTCTATGGTATTCTCCATAAGGCAGCAGATGGTCATCGGGCCGACTCCTCCAGGCACCGGGGTAATGACCGAAGCCTTCGGTTCAATGGCAGCGAAATCCACGTCACCGCAGAGTTTTCCGGTATCCGAGTCTCTGTTCACACCCACGTCTATGACCACTGCACCATCCGAAACCATGTCGGCAGTAACGAATTTCGGGCGTCCTATGGCCACGACAAGGATATCGGCCTGACGGGTCAGTGCCGGCAGATCGGCAGTCCTGCTGTGCGCTATGGTGACAGTCGCATTCTCATCGAGCAGAAGCTTTGCCACAGGCAGACCGACGATATTGCTCCGCCCTATGACCACTGCCCTCTTCCCTGCTATCCCGACACCGGCAACCTTCAGCATCTTTATGATACCTTTCGGAGTGCACGGCAGAGTGCATGGCTGTTTCTGCCACAAGGCAGCCACATTGAGCGGATGGAAACCGTCCACATCCTTCGATTTGTCTATCGTCTCAATGACCTTCGCCTCGGAAATATGCTTCGGCAGAGGCAGCTGCACCAGTATGCCGTCCACTGTGTCATCCGCATTCAACTGTCTGATAAGATCCAGCAGTTCAGCTTCAGAAATGGTTTCAGGCTTTCTGACAGTAGTGTTTCTGATACCTACGAATTCGGACGCCTTGGCCTTGCCTGTCACGTATGACACGCTGGCAGGGTCGTCTCCGACCAATATTACCACAAGATGAGGCACTCTCCCGTATTTCTCCGGAAATGAAGAAACCTCATCACGCATATCTGCCTTCAATCTGGCAGACAGTTCCTTTCCGCTAACAATCATATGCTCGTTTTTTCCGAACGCGAATATAGAAATAAATTATTGAATTTGCATCGGAGGCCGGCTCAAAAGACTGCTGCTCGAGGTCTGTCACGGCCGTGAAGCATATGCAAGACCGTGACAGCCAGACTGCCGGACAGTGAACAGGGGCAGGTTGTCTACAGCACCCGCCAGCCGATATCGCGACGATAGAACAGATTGTCGCATCTGATGCAAGCGACAGCTTTCAGAGCATGTTCCTGAGCGGATTTCAGATCATCTCCGAACCCTACGACCATCAGTACGCGACCTCCGGCGGTAACATAACCTCCATCCTTGGCTGCAGTTCCCATATGATATATGCGGATGTCGCCCAATGCCATGGCCTCGTCAAGTCCCGTTATGGCATGTCCTTTCACATATGAACCGGGATAGCCTTCCGATGCCAGTACAAAACCGAGCGTCACCTTCGAAGACCATCTTATTTCAGGCATCGGTGTCCCGTCCACTACTGCGGAAAAGATATCGTACATGTCAGATTCAAGCCGCGGCAGCACTACCTCAGTCTCAGGATCGCCGAAGCGGCAGTTGAATTCTATCACCTTCACTCCTGCAGGCGTCTTCATCAGTCCGCCATAAAGCACACCCTTGAACGGACGGCCTTCAGCAACCATACCGGCAGCTACCGGCTTCATGATATTCTCAAGCGAGTATTCAATATCTTCATCCGTAATGAGCGGCACAGGAGAATAGGCGCCCATACCGCCGGTATTAGGGCCTTTGTCACCTTCATAAGCGCGCTTGTGGTCCTGGGAAACAGTCATCGGCCACACTTTCTCTCCGTCCACGAAGCACATGAAAGAAAATTCAGGGCCTGTGAGGAATTCCTCTACCACTACCCTTCCCTTCCCGAACTTGTCATCAAGAAGCATGTCTTTCAGCGTCGTCTGAGCCTGATCCAGATCCTCTGCTATCACCACTCCTTTTCCAGCAGCCAGACCGTCATATTTCAGGACAACCGGGAAAGTTCCCGCACGCACATGGTCAAGAGCCTTGCCATAATCTTCGAATGTCTTGAAATCAGCTGTCGGAACATTGTATTTCGCCATGAGCTGTTTTGCGAAATCCTTGCTGGATTCGATGACTGCGGCCGCCTTTGTCGGACCGAAAATGCGGAGACCTGCAGCATTGAACACATCGGTAATACCGGCCGCAAGAGAAACTTCCGGTCCTACGACTGTCAGGTCAATTCCTGCGCGGAGGGCAAACTCTTTGAGTTCTTCCACCTGCGTATCCTTCAATGGCACACATTCCGCTTGCGCAGCGATTCCGGCATTGCCCGGGGCACAATAAATCTTTCCGACTTTCTGCGACCGCGAAAGTGCATCCACTATGGCATGGCATCTTCCGCCGCCGCCCACTACAAGCACTGTCGCCTTCTTAGGTTGTTCCATTTCCATTCCTTTTAATATCCGTGTATAAACTGCAGCTCTTCCGTCCGGAGCCGGCTGCATCCGATTAATGATTTCCATGAAGATCCAGAAGTTGATTCAAGACAACTTGAACTTAAACGGTTTCTCAATATCCGGTAAAAATAAGAATAAAAATCGGTATAGCCGCCTCAATTCCACCAAATCCTGTCAGATTTATAATATAGGCCATAACTCAATCACTAAATTTGTCGATATATTTCTTTGCATATTTCAAATTCTCAGCATATACGCATCATTACACTATTTAACTATTTGTGGAGATTCAACACCGAAGTGCAACAGTCAGCGGCCCGCGGGCCGCTGACTGTTGCACTTCTCGGTCGGGAGCCATAGGGGGGGATAGTCTGGGGCAATGATGCAACACAAAAACAAAAAGGGGAACCGAAGTTCCCCGAGGATCAATTAAATTTGTGTTGCTATGTATAATCAATTGACCCGGGAGC